>CAJKJS010000085.1 GCA_905200265.1 uncultured Oscillospiraceae bacterium | reverse complement strand
TAGCCGGTACAATGGTACCGCCGGTAAAGAACATGCTGAAGAACAGATAGAAGCTGCCTTCCGCCCCGCCGGACGCCCCCGGCAGAGGCACAAACGCGCTGACCATAGTCACAAACGCCTGCGCTGCCATAATCGTCAATACGTCCTGGCCGCTGAAGCCGAACGAACGGTACAGGCAGTACGGCACCAGGTACCCTACAAAGATCTGGACGATCGTTAACAGGGAACCCGCGATATACACCCGGCGTTTTTTGCCCATAATCCGGGCCCCGTTGTGGAACAGCATCAGCTGGTCGTTAATACGGTGATACCGCTCTTCGGGGTTTTTGCACAGGTGGATGCGATTTAAAAAATACAGCCCTTTTTTCAGCACTTTTTCGGTGCCCTTCCGGCTGATGGTAAATAGCAACAATAAGGCAATAAACGTGCTGTTACTTAATACGCCGATGACCGTAACAAAGGAAAAGTTACTCACTTCCCGCTGGAAAAAGCCCAGCCGCATGACCACCATCAAGAGGGCCGACAGCACCATAATCACCTGGTACACCAGGGTTTTCATGGCAATCACCGAACCGCTTTTGCCCACGTCCATGCCCAGCCGCTTCATATAGAAAATCTGCATGGGCTGGCCGCCGGTGGAAAACGGGGTCAGGGCGCTATACAGGATGCCCAACAGGCCGATATCCAGTGAATACCGGAACGTCCACTGGGGACACAGGATTTTGCAGAAAAGGTTCAGTGTCAGCCCTTCCAGCACCCAGGTGCTGGCCGATAGCCCAATGGCCAGTAAGAGCCACGACACCGACAGCGACGGTCCAATCTCCTGCAGCGAAGCAATCCCGTCACTGGCAAATAAAAAGACCAGCAGAATAATAGCCGAAAGCAGTACGGTAATAATACCGAACAAATTCCGCTTGATCGTTTGTTTTAAGGTTAAGCTTATCATATTTCACCCATGCAGCGCCCGGTTTGGGGCCTGCCTCTCTCCTATGCTGGCAGGTTCTGCGGAACCTGCTATCCCTATTGTAATATAAATCGGGGCGACTTACAATCCCAAACCCTGGAAAATCCGCAATTTTGGTCCGTACCTTTTCAGTCCAGTTCTTTTTTGCCGGTGTACAGTTCATAATATCGTCCCCGGCGGGCCAGCAGTTCTTCGTGATTGCCATACTCCAGAATTTTTCCCTGCTCCAGCACATAAATGCAATCTGCATTGCGCACGGTAGAAAGCCGGTGGGCGATCACAAAGGTGGTACGGTTCTGCATCAGGCGGTCCATGCCTTCTTCAATGTGCTTTTCCGTACGGGTGTCCACCGAACTGGTGGCTTCATCCAGCACCAGGATGGGAGCTTTCGACAGCGACGCCCGGGCAATATTGAGTAGCTGCCGCTGCCCCTGGGACAGGTTGGCCCCGTCGCCGGTGAGCATGGTGTCATACCCGTCGGAAAGCCGCATAATAAACGAATGGGCGCTGGCGGTACGGGCCGCCTCTTCCACTTCTTCGTCGGTAGCATCCAGCCGTCCATACCGGATGTTTTCCCGCACGGTACCGGTAAACAGGTGGGTATCCTGCAACACCATGGCAATCTGTTCCCGCAGGCTGTCCCGCTGATACTGGCGCAAATCCACCCCGTCGATTTGAATGCTGCCTTCTGCAATGTCATAAAACCGGGTGAGCAAATTGGTAATGGTGGTCTTGCCCGCCCCCGTGGAGCCGACAAACGCAATTTTCTGCCCCGGCTGGGCCTTCAGGCACAGATCGTGCAAGATCACTTTGTCCGGGTTATAACCAAATGTCACATGGGAGAGGGTAACCTGCCCTTTGATGTCACTGGCAGGCACCGCTTTGGGATCATCGGCCGGTTCCGGCGGCTGATCCATCACGGCAAACACCCGCTCCGCCCCGGCCAGAGCGGAAAAGATGGTGGTCATCTGCTGGGCCAGTTCGTTGACCGGACGGCTGAACTGCCTCGAAAAGTTCACAAATACCGCCAGGCCCCCAATATCAAAGCGTCCCAGAGCGCACAGCACGCCGCCCACGCCGGCCGTTAGGGCATAGGTCACCTGGCTCAGGTTGCCCATGACCGGGCCCATAATGCCGCCGGAAAACTGGGCGCGCACCTGTTTTTCCCGCAAATCCTCATTGAGAATCCCAAATTCCTCTTCGCACACCGGTTCGTGGCAGAAGACCTTCACCACTTTTTGCCCGGTGACCGATTCTTCGATATACCCGTTCACGGCCCCCAGAGAGGTCTGCTGTTCCAAAAAGAACCGGCGGGACCGGGAGGCAATGGCGCCGCCTACTTTGGCAATGATCGGGATAAACACCACGGTAATCAGCGTTAACCACACGTTGGTATACAGCATCATCGAGAGGGTCCCCAGTAAGGTCAGAATGCCCGAAAACAGGCTCGTAATGGTATTATTGAGCATATCGCCGATACTGTCCACGTCGTTGGTGTACCGGCTCATCAGTTCGCCGTGGGTATTGGTATCAAAAAAACGAATCGGCAGGCTTTGCATATGGCTGTATAGATCGCTGCGAATCTTTTGCAGGGCATTTTGCGATAAGCGAATCATCAGTCTTGACTGCAAATACGTGGCCGCTACCCCCACAAGGTACACCCCTGCCATCACCAGAAGCGAAAGCGCCAGCCCCGTCACACTGCCCACGCCGTTTTCCGGCGCGATATACGTGTTGATAATAGGCCGCAGCATGTAGGAGCCAGCCAAAGAGGCCCCCGCCGAAATCAGCACACAAAAAAGGCCCAAAATGAGATGCAGCTTATACGCCGAAATATAGGTAAACAGCCGCCGCAGGGTCTTTTTCATGTCTTTCGGTTTGCCGCCGGCCATGCCCCTGCCATGACGGCCGCCGGGTCCCGGGCCGTGCCCGGCTGCCGGGCGTTCACCCGATGAAGAGTAGGCGTATTTCCGGATTAAATTTTGCCGTTTTTCTTCCTTTGTCATACGGCCTGCCCCTCCTTTTGCCCCAGCTGGGATTCATAGATTTCCCTGTACGCCTGATTGGTGCGCAGCAGCTCTTCGTGAGTCCCCATGCCGGTAATCTTCCCTTCGTCCAGCACCAGAATGCGATCGGCGTCTTTTACGCTCAGAATCCGCTGGGCAATGATAATTTTCGTGGTGTCTTTCAGGTCGGTGGCAAAGGACGCGCGAATACGGGCTTCCGTGGCGGTATCCACGGCGCTGGTGCTGTCGTCCAAAATCAGGATTTTCGGCTTTTTTAACAGCGCCCGGGCGATGCACAGCCGCTGCTTCTGGCCGCCCGACACGTTCACGCCCCCCTGCCCCAACTGGGTTTCGTACCCGTCGGGCAGACTTTGCACAAAACCGTCGGCCTGCGCCGCCTGAGAAGCCGCGAGCACATCGTCCTCGCTGGCTTCTTCATTGCCCCAGCGCAGGTTTTCCTCAATGCTGCCGGAAAACAGTTCGTTTTTCTGCAGCACCATACCCACGCCGTCGCGCAAATGGCGCAGCGAATAGTCCCGCACGTCCACGCCGTCCACCAGTACCTTTCCTTCGTCGGCGTCGTACAGCCGCGGGATCAGCTGTACCAGGGTGGTTTTGCCCGCCCCGGTGGAACCGATAATGCCCACGGTTTCGCCGGGTTCGGCGGTAAACGAAATATCATCCAGTACTTTTTCTTCCCGGTTTTTGTAATACTTAAAGCTCACGTGGCAAAATTCCACCCGGCCGTTTTGTACCTGGCGGTCTTTCTGGGCGGCGTTTTCGTCGGTGAGGTCCACGTTCGTTTCCAGCACTTCCGTAATCCGCCGGGCCGAAGCCAGTGCTCTCGAGCTCTGCAGTAAAATCATGGAGAGCATCATCAGGCTCATGAGGATCTGCACCACATAGGTGGTAAAGGCCGTCAAATCCCCCACCAGCATACCGCCGGCAATGACTTTCTGCCCGCCGAACCACACCACCGCCAGGGTGGTAAAGTTCATGGCCGCCATCATCAGCGGCATGGCAAAAATCACCACATTCATGGCGCTGAGGGCCGTCTGTTTTAAATCGTTGTTGGCTTTATGAAACCGGTCAATTTCGTGGTTGCCGCGCACAAACGATTTGATGACCCGAATGTTGATAAGCCCTTCCTGAATAGTGGAATTGAGCGCGTCAATTTTGCGCTGCATACGGGTAAACCGGGGGAACCCCACCCGGACTACCACCGCCAGCCCTACCATCAGCACTGGAATCACCAGCGCCACCACGACGGCCAGCTCCGCATTGATGGAAACCGCCATAATCACTGCGCCAATGAGCATACCCGGCGCCCGCAATAGCATAATCAGCGCCATGCGGATGACGTTTTGCAATTGGGTGACATCGTTGGTCAATCTGGTCACCAGGGAACCGGTCGTATAGCTATCCAGGTTTGCAAAGGAAAACGTCTGCACCCGGTGGTACAGATCTTTTCGCAAATCGGCGGCAAAGCTGGCCGACGCCCGGGCGGAACAGTAGTTGCCTCCCACGCCCCCGGCCATCATCAATAGCGCTACCCCGATCATCAAAAGCCCTTGCCGCACGATGTATCCCACATCATGTTCCGGCACCCCGATGTTGATAATACCGGCCATCATGCTGGGCAAAAGCACTTCGCCTACCACTTCCGTCAACATACAGATAGGCCCCAGGGTAAAATACCGCCAGTAGGGTTTTACGTATTTCCCGTATCGATGCACGGAAAAACCGCCTCCTTTTTAATCATCCGGCAGCTTTACGGCCAGCCGTCTGTTTTCCGTTCCATTTCTCCTGAAATTTTATGATACCGGGCAGTCATTTTCTTGTCAAGACCTGCCACCAAAAAGGAGCCGCCCCCTATGGGACAGCTCCTTTTTTACAATAGCATTTGCCGCAGCGTAAGCAAAATTTTCTTTTCCCGGCGGCTGACCTGCACCTGGGTCATACCCAGTTCCCGGGCCGTTTGGGTCTGGGTTTTGCCCTGAAAATACCGGCGCAAGATCAGGGCCCTGTCTTTTTCCTGCATACTATATAGAGCCTGCTGCAATGCCAGCCGGTCCCCTACCGCAATGGCGTCATCGGGCACAGGCACCGCCTGTTCGCGCCCGGATTCTTCCTCCTCCCCGCTTTCCGTCAGGGAAACCGGCGTACGGGTGGCCGACAGCGCCAGGGCCGCCTCTTCCCTTTGTACCCCCAGAAAGTCCGCCACTTCGTCCATGGTAGGCGGCGCTCCCTGCCGGCTTTTTTCGTCCATATAGTCCCTGGCCCTTTTGGCGAGTTCCCGCATGCGGCGGGATACCCGCACGCTGCCCCCTTCGCGGAACAGCCGGCGCATCTCCCCTAAAATCAGCGGCACCGCGTAGGTGGAAAACCGGAACCCCCGTTCGGGGTCAAACCGGTCGCACGCGAGGATCAGCCCCACACACCCGGCCTGGACCAGTTCGTCATACTCCACGCCCTTATCCCGCAGCCGGGCGGCGCAGGCGTACACAAGGCCCATATTCTCTTTGATTTGCTCGTCCCTTTTTCTTTTTTCCTCCTCCATGGGTTACGCCCCCGCTTCATCCCCACCGGGCGGCAACAGCTTCTTTTCCAGCGTCACGGTGGTGCCGGCCCCCGGGCGGGAGTGTACTTTCACCCGGTCGCAAAAGCTCTGCATCACGGCAAACCCCAATCCGGCCCGCTCTTCTTCCGGCGCAGTGGTATAAAGCGGTTCCATGGCTTTTTCAATGTCGTCAATCCCCACGCCGCGGTCGCGCACTTTTACCTGCAGCACCCTTCCCGGCAATTGCCGCACCGTTATGTACACGGTGCCGGACGTACCCCGGTACCCGTGCACAATGGCGTTGGTGACGGCTTCCGACACCGCCGTGCGCAAGTCCGACAGTTCCGATACCGTGGGGTTTAACTGGGCGGCAAACACTGCCGTCAGCGACCGGGCCAGCCCTTCGTTCTGCGAATGGCTGGGGAATGATACTTTCATTTCGTTTAGCACTTTCATTCGTTTTCGTCCCTTCCTTCGTCCCCTGCGGTGTGTTCAATGCGGCACAGCCCACCCACACCGCTCAGGCGTACCACCTTTTCCAGCGGTTCGGACAGGTTTTGCAGCACCACTTCCCCGTGCCAGATCTGCGCCTTTTTGTACCGCCCCAAAATCAGCCCAATCCCGGAGCTGTCCATAAACGGCACGCCGGAAAAATCCAGCCGCAGTGTCTTTGGATGCATTTTTTCCGCTGTGCGGTCGATTTCTTCGCGCATGGCCCGGGCTCCGTGATGGTCAATTTCCCCCGAAAGCCGCGCTGTCATGCTGTTTTCCTGCAGTAGCAGCCTTACGCCCACGATCATCCCTTCCTTTCTTTTTCTGACGGGTTTTCTTTCCGGAAAGTAACCTTTCCCCACAGTCAGCGTTCCCATTTTGACGCTCTTTATGCCTGTTTTTTTAAGAAAACAAACAAAAAAGCCCCGTATGACTTTCATCATACGGGGCTTTCTCTGCAAAATATGGAAAATTTTTAGGGTCACGCTTCCTTTTTTTCATCGGGCAGC
>CAJKJS010000084.1 GCA_905200265.1 uncultured Oscillospiraceae bacterium | reverse complement strand
ATTGCCACCTATTCGGCGGGACACTGGCTGTTTGGGTTTGCTTCCAAAAAATATCATCCGCTGAAAAACCTGGATGAAACCCGTTGGAACATGCGGGGCATTTCCTGCCGGTATTACACCACCACTTTGCACAAAGGGGCGTTTTACATTCCCGCCTATGTAGAGGAGTTACTGAAAGATGTTGAATAAAAATATGGAAACCTTTTTGTGCTGCGACAGCGACTACGAAGAGGCCGGTGTGGTGCTGTTCGGCGCCCCGTTCGATTCCACCACCTCCTACCGGCCCGGTACGCGCTTTGGCAGTGCCGCCATTCGCCGGGAATCCTATGGACTGGAAAGTTTCAGCCCGTATCAGGAACGGGATTTACTGGACTGCCGTATTTTCGATAGCGGCGATATCGAACTGCCCTTTGGCAATCCCACGCGGGCCCTTTCGATGATTGAGGAACGGGCCGCCACCATTTTGCAAGACGGAAAACTGCCCTTTTTAACCGGGGGCGAACACCTGGTGACCCTGGGGGCTTTTTCCGCCGTGTATGACCGGTACCCGGACGTGCACATTCTCCATTTTGACGCCCACGCCGATTTGCGGCAGGAATACCTGGGCAGTGAGCTGTCCCACGCCTGTGTGCTGCGGCGTTGTTGGGACAAAACCGGCGACGGAAGAATCCATCAGTTTGGCATCCGTTCCGGCGACCGGGACGAATTCCTCTGGGGGAAAGGCCACGTGGAAACCCACCGGTTTACACTGGATACGCTGGAAGAAACGGTCGCCCGGCTGGGGGATGTTCCCGTGTATCTGACGGTGGATCTGGATATCCTTGATCCCTCCGTATTCCCCGGCACCGGCACCCCGGAACCGGGCGGCGTGAGCTTTGACGACCTGCGCCGGGCGGTCACGCTGGTATGCAGCCGGGCCCATGTGGTGGGCTGCGATGTAAATGAACTGAGCCCGCCCTACGATCCCAGCGGGATTTCCACCGCAGCGGCATGCAAGATCGTGCGGGAAATGTTGTTGGCACTGCCCCAAAGCCGGGGCTGAAACAGAAAGGAGTGTTTTCTTATGAGTAAAGTACTGGTGATTGGCTGCGGCGGCGTAGCCAACGTGGCGATTCGCAAATGCTGCCAGCACAGCGACGTGTTTACCGAACTGTGCATTGCCAGCCGCACGAAGAGCAAGTGTGACGAACTGGCTGAGAAGCTGGCCGGCACCACGAAAACCAAACTGACCACCGCCCAGGTAAATGCGGATAACGTGGACGAAGTGTGCGCCCTTATCCGTGAGGTGCAGCCCGATTTGGTGATGAATATCGCCCTGCCGTACCAGGACCTGACCATTATGGATGCGTGCCTTACGTGCGGCGTAAACTATATGGACACGGCAAACTATGAACCCGAAGATCTGAGCGACCCCGTTTGGCGGGAAGCGTACGAAAAGCGCTGCCGCGAAGAGGGCTTTTCGGCGTACTTTGATTATTCCTGGCAGTGGGCCTACAAAGAAAAGTTTGAAAAGGCCGGCCTGACGGCGCTACTGGGCTCCGGCTTTGACCCCGGCGTCACCCAGGCGTACTGTGCCTGGGCGCAGAAACACCTGTTTGATACCATCGACACCATCGACATCCTGGACTGCAACGGCGGCGACCACGGATACCCCTTCGCCACGAACTTTAACCCGGAAGTCAATTTGCGGGAAGTGTCGGCTCCCGGCTCCTACTGCGAAAACGGCCACTGGGTGGAAATCCCGGCCATGAGCATTCACCGCACCTATAACTTTGACCAGGTGGGCCAGAAGGACATGTACCTATTGCACCACGAAGAAATCGAATCCCTGGCGAAAAACATTCCGGGCGTCAAACGCATTCGCTTTTTCATGACCTTTGGCCAGAGCTATCTGACCCACATGAAGTGTCTGGAAAACGTGGGCATGCTGTCCACCGAGCCGGTCATGTATGAAGGCCGCCCCATTGTGCCCATCCAGTTCTTGAAAGCTCTGCTGCCCGATCCCGCCAGCCTGGGCCCGCGCACTGTAGGCAAAACCAACATCGGGTGCATTTTCACCGGTAAAAAGGACGGCAAAGAAAAGACCGCCTATATTTACAATGTGTGCGACCATCAGGCCTGCTACCGGGAAGTGGAATCCCAGGCCATTAGCTACACCACCGGCGTACCGGCCATGGCAGGCGCCATGATGATGCTCACCGGCAAATGGACAAAACCCGGCGTATACACCGTGGAAGAATTCGATCCCGATCCCTATATGGAAGCCCTGTCTGTGTGCGGCCTGCCCTGGCAGGTGCAGGATGATCCGGAGCTGGTGGAATGAGTGACTTTCGAACCCCGTACTTTGTGGTGGACGAAGCGCGGCTGAAACACAACCTGACCATTTTGCAGCAGGTGGCAAAAGAGAGCGGCGCCCGTATTTTGCTGGCGCAAAAGGCGTTCTCCATGTTCGCCTGCTACCCGCTGATTGCTTCCTACCTGTCGGGCACCACCGCCAGCGGGCTGTATGAAGCCCGGTTGGGCAAGGAAAAATTTGGGGGCGAAACCCATGTGTTTGCCCCCGCCTATAGGGAAGATGAATTTATTGAACTCCTCTCCTATGCCGACCACCTGGTGTTTAATTCACCCGACCAGGTTGCCCGCTTTGGCCCCCGGGCTAAAGCGGCGGGCAAATCCATCGGGCTGCGTGTGAATCCCGAGTGCTCCACCCAGGAGGGCCACGCGATTTATGACCCCTGCGCCCCGGGTTCCCGGCTGGGGACGACCCTTGCACAATTCGACCCTTCCCAGCTTTCCCTGCTGGACGGGCTGCATTTCCACACTCTGTGCGAACAAAACAGCGACGCCCTTGAAACGACCCTACAGGCCTTCGAAGAAAAATTTGGCGCCTATTTACCGGGGCTTTCCTGGCTGAACCTGGGCGGCGGGCACCATATCACCCGCCCGGATTACGACCGGGATACGCTCATCCGCCTGGTGCGTCATTTGCGGGATACCTACGGCGTCACCGTCTACCTGGAACCGGGAGAAGCGGTGGTCTATTACGCCGGGGACCTTATCAGCCGGGTGCTGGCAATCGTGCCAAACGGCGACGTGCAGAACGTGATTTTAGATACCTCGGCCGCCTGCCATATGCCGGATGTACTGGAAATGCCCTACCGCCCACCGGTGCAAAACGCCGGAGAACCGGGCGAAAAGCCGTATGTGTACCGCCTGACGGGCCCCACCTGCCTGGCCGGGGATATCATCGGGGATTATTCTTTTGATACCCCCCTGCGGGAAGGCGATACCGTCACCTTCCAGGATATGGCGCTGTATACCATGGTGAAAACCAACACGTTTAACGGCCAAAGGCTGCCGGATATCCGTTTTCAGCGGGAAAACGGCCCGTGTGAGCTGATCCGTTCCTTTTCGTATGAAGATTTTGCCATGCGCCTATCATAACCTAAAATAAAAGAGAAGCCCTGTATCCGAATCGATACAGGGCTTCTGTCAATACAAAAACCGGAACCTCCTCTTTTTGAAGGTTCCGGCTTTTCTTTTTATACCGAAAGGGCGGGTGGCGCTTCCTCCGGCTTTTTCTCCGCCTTTTTTTCTTCCTTCTCAGGCGGCAAAGGCAGCACCTTCTTTTTCACGGTCATGCCTCCGTATTTTAATTTAAACTGCACCCGTCCGATGAACTCCTGCCGGCAGTTCCGGCAGAAGAACCGGGCCCGAAAAGCTTTATTGTGCAGCTGCCAGCGTTCCAGCCGCCGGGCAATGATGCCGCACTGTTCGCACCGGAACATCAAATCCCGGCGGCGGATTTGCGGATGGTGCAAATCGGTAATAATGGTGGTTTTAAAGCGCATGCGGTCATAAAACGCCTGTTGCTGCGCATTTTGGATAAACGGCCCCACGGTACCGGGGTCCCACACCTTTCGCAGGCAGGCAAGGGAAAGCAAGCTGTCATCCAGCGCCCGGTGATGGTCAAACGCCGTTTCGTCAACACCCAGTTTTTCCGCGGCGGTGGAAAGGCCCATTTGCTGGCCGCCGGTTTCCCCCATGCGATACTGGCAATACGCCTGTAAGTCCATGTAACGCTGTAGGAAGGGGATTTTTTCGCTGCCGCTGAAATAGAGGCTGTTTTCGATCAGGGTGAGGATATCGGACGTGCCCCAGGTGAGCACCACGGCCTGCCCGGCCCACCGGCGAAACCGGCTCATCACCTGCATGAACGGCGTGCCCCCCACCAATTCTTCATTGGTGATATTCGTCAGCGAGCGGACTTTCCCGCTGATTTTTTTGCCAACCTGCGGGCGAACCAGGGCACTGAACGTATCGATTACCTGTAAATGTCCGTCTACCTTGACCGCACCAAATTCAATGATTTCGTTAATAAATCCCTGGCGGCGCCGGCTGTAAGCGGCATTCCATTCCAAATCAAGGATGATATACTGCATGCATACACTCCGAACCTGATGGATTATTTTTTGCCTTTTGCCTGTTTCATACGCTGTTCCTTATTCAGGATCATTTTGCGCATACGAATGCTCTTGGGCGTCACTTCCACCAGTTCGTCATCGGCAATAAATTCCAGCGACTGTTCCAAACTGAGGATGGTGGGCGGGGTGAGCTTGAGAGCTTCGTCCGAACCGGAAGCACGGGTGTTGGTGACGTGCTTTTTCTTGCACACATTCACCGTGATATCTTCACTCTTGGGCGATACACCCACGATCATGCCTTCGTACACTTCCACACCGGGCCCAATGAACAGACGGCCGCGGTCCTGCGCGTAAAACAGGCCGTAGCCCGTGGATTCACCGGTTTCGTGGGCAATCAGCGAGCCCTGCTGGCGCTGCTGGATATCGCCCTTATAGGGTTCGTAGCTGTCAAACACGTGGTTCATAATGCCGTTGCCGTTGGTATCCGTCATAAATTCCGAACGGTAGCCCATCAGGCCACGGGACGGAATGCGGAATTCCAGATGGGTTTCGCCGTTTTCTCTCGTCCCCATATTCACCAGTTCCGCTTTGCGGCTGCCCAGTTTTTCCATCACGGCGCCCACATAATTTTCGGGCACTTCGATCATGAGCAGTTCGATGGGTTCGTGCAGCTTGCCATTGATGGTTTTATAGATAACCGTGGGGCTGGAAACCTGGAATTCATAGTTCTGGCGGCGCATCTGTTCAATGAGGATGGACAAATGCAGTTCGCCGCGCCCGGATACTTTAAACGTATCGGTGGAATCGGTTTCTTCCACGCGCATAGCCACGTTGGTTTCCACTTCTTTAAACAAGCGGTCACGCAGGTTCCGGGAGGTGACATATTTGCCTTCCCGGCCGGCGAACGGGCTGTTGTTGACCATGAACATCATGGATACCGTAGGTTCGTCGATCTTGACAAACGGCAGCGGTTCCACACAGTCGGGCGAACAGGCGGTTTCGCCAATGTTCAGGTCCGTAATACCGGAGACGGCCACCAGATCGCCCAGCGCGGCTTCCTGACATTCCACGCGCTTGAGTCCCTGGAATTCATAGAGCTTGGTAATCCGCACATTGCGGGTGCTGCCGTCATTGGTGCACAGCACCATGCTGTCATTTACATGGATATGGCCGCGTTCCACCCGGCCAATGCCGATACGGCCCACGTAATCGTCATAGTCAATGTTGGAAAACAGCACCTGGGCCGGGCCGTTCAAATCGCCCTGAGGCGCAGGGATGTTCTGAATAATGGCATCGAACACCGGTTTCATATCGGTGCCGGGGGTGTGGGGGTCTACACTGGCGTAGCCATCCCGCGCGGATGCATACACCACCGGGAATTCCAATTGGTCGTCATTGGCGCCCAGTTCAATAAACAGGTCCAGTACTTCGTCCACCACTTCTTCGGGCCGTGCGCCGGGACGGTCAATTTTATTGAGCACCACCACGGGCTTTTTGCCCAGAGCCAGTGCTTTTTTCAGCACAAACCGGGTTTGGGGCATGCAGCCTTCAAACGCATCCACCAGCAGCAATACGCCGTCAACCATCATGAGGATTCGTTCCACTTCGCCGCCAAAATCCGCATGGCCGGGGGTATCCACAATATTGATCCGCACACCATCGTACATGACAGCCGTATTTTTGGAAAGAATGGTGATCCCGCGTTCCCGTTCCAGATCGTTGCTATCCATGACCCGGTCGACTACGGCTTCGTTTACCCGGAATACACCGCTTTGCCGCAGCAGCTGGTCCACCAGTGTGGTTTTCCCATGGTCAACGTGAGCAATAATAGCCACATTGCGCAAATCATTTCTTACGTCCATGTTCATCACTCAATCCTTATCAGAAAATTTCACGAAACAAACGGTATTATTATAGCACTTTTGCTAAGTTTTGTGAAGGTAAAGGGCAGGCGGTAAAATACCAGAAATGCATCGCACCAAGCCCCTTGTTTTTGTACAAACAAGCCGGTTTTTCCCGTTTTTTATGGGGCAGGCAAAAAGAAAAAGCCCGGAATGATCATTCGATCATTCCGGGCTTGGAGCGGACGACGAGGCTCGAACTCGCTACCTCCACCTTGGCAAGGTGGCGCT
>CAJKJS010000083.1 GCA_905200265.1 uncultured Oscillospiraceae bacterium | reverse complement strand
AACGCCCGGGCAAAAGCCTGCAATTCCTGCGCTTTGTCTCCAAAGATATGCAAGGCACTGGCTGCTTTTTCACTGAGTTCTTCGGCTTGCTGCTGGGCTTTTGTAAGACCGAGCAGCGACACATAGGTGCTCTTTTGCCGCTCCTCATCCATACCCGTATTTTTCCCCAACGCACCGGCATCTCCCGTTACATCCAGCACATCATCCCGAATTTGGAAGGCAAGTCCTACATAGGCGGCAAATTCCCTGGCCGCCCGAATGGCCTGTTCATCCGCACCAGCTGCTAAACACCCGAGTACACACGCCGCCTGAATCAGAGCACCGGTTTTTCCGGTATCCATACGGAATAGGGTTTCGATGGGAACGTTTTTCCCTTCGCTTTGTAGGTCAATGGACTGGCCTCCTACCATGCCGGCGGCCCCGGCCTGACTGGCTAATTCCTTAGTGGCCTGCACAATCTGGTCCGCCGGGAGCTGTGCCTGGCTCAGACAGGAAAAGGCCAATGTCAAAAGGGCATCACCCGCCAGCAAAGCCGTAGCTTCACCGTACACGGTATGGTTTGTGGGTTTTCCGCGGCGCAGAGCATCATCGTCCATACACGGCAAATCGTCATGAATCAGAGAATACGTATGGATCATTTCCACCGCACAGGCAAACGGAAGGGCCTTTTCCGCATCGCCCCCACACAGTCGGGTGAACGCTAGTGTAAGCATGGGACGAATGCGTTTTCCCCCAGCCATTAAACTATAGGCCATGCTTTCCTGGAGCACCGGTTCCAGACACCGGCATGTTTCCACCTGTTTTTTCAGGTACTCTTCAATTTGCGCGCGATCTTCCTTTTGCCCTAACATAGCGTTCTCTCCTTCTTTTATGCTTGAGGCTCCTGCGGCTGAGAAAGTGTTCGTACCTTCTGTTCCGCTGTATCCAGCTTTTTCCGGCAGAAAGCGGTCAGCTTAGCTCCTTCTTCAAATAATTTCATGGAAGCGTCGAGCCCTTCTTCGCCGCTTTCCAATTTTTCGGTAATCGCTTGCAGGCGAATAAGGGCCTCTTCAAAAGACATTTTTTGATTCATGGTTTTGATTCCTCCTTTGTTGCCTGCACTTGACATACGGCTTCCCCATCCATAAAATGCAGGTCCACGGTATCTCCCGGCTGCAAATCCGTCACCCCTGACACACTGTGCCCTTCTTTTTCTACCCAGGCATATCCCCGGCACAGCACTTTTAACGGGCTAAGGGCATCCAGTCGGGCCGCTAGTGCCGCTAGATTTTTCCCTTTTTGGGTTAGGTTATGCTGGGTAGCCGACACACACCGGTGCGAAAGCAAATCCAGTTGCTGGCTTTTTTGCAGAATCATCCCGGAAAGCAGCGAGGGGTGAAACCTATTAAGCTGTGCGCGGTACGTATCCAGTTGATCCCTGAGACACTGCTGCATCCGATTTTCCATCGACCATAGGAGTGCCTTTATTTCCATTTGATCGGGCGATACCAGCTCCGCCGCCGCACTGGGCGTAGGAGCGCGCAGGTCGGCCACAAAATCACAGATGGTAAAATCTGTTTCATGCCCGACTGCCGAAATCACCGGAATGTGTGAGGCGGCCACAGCCCGGGCCGTTTCTTCTTCATTAAACGCCCACAAATCTTCCAGCGAACCGCCGCCGCGGCCTACCAGAATCACATCCCCGAGGTTTTCCTGGTTCGCTTTTTGCAAAGCAGCCGCAATTTGTCCCGATGCTTCTTTTCCTTGCACCAGAACCGGCAATAGGTTGATTTGTGCCACTGGCCATCGCCGGCGCAGAATGGACAGAATATCCTGCAACGCAGCCCCGGTGGGTGATGTGATCACACAGATGGTTTCCGGGTAAGCCGGAATCGGTTTTTTCCTTGCCGGATCAAAAAGCCCTTCTTGTTCCAATTTACGTTTGAGCTGTTCAAACGCCACCGAAAGGGCGCCGGCTCCTACCGGCTGCATTTCCTCACAATACAGCTGATACTGGCCGCCTGCTTCATACAAAGAGACGCGACCCCGCACCCATACTTTCATGCCGTTTTCCGGCAAAAAACGCAACCGCCGGGCTTTATCGGCAAACATCACGCACCGCACGACTCCGCCCGCATCTTTCAGCGAAAAGTACAAATGTCCGCTGCGAAAAGCCCCGGCAAAATTGGAAATTTCCCCGGTGACATAAAGGGATTGCAATCGGCTATCGCCTTCCAGAAGCGAACGCACATAAAAATTCAGTTGGGATACAGTCAAAACCTGGTTTTGGGTTGTATTCACACTTCTCCCTCCTGGCGCAGATACGCCAAAACGGCAATACCTGCCGCATTATCGGACGAAAAGGCCGGTTCGGCAAACGAGGCCTGAAACTTCTGCTGTAACTGCTGCCGAATGAGAGAATTGGACATGACACCCCCCGCAAACACCAGCGGCAGTTCGCCCAATTTGGCAAACAGCGCTTCAGTCATGGCGCTGAGGGTCTTTTCAATTGTCATCAGGCAGTACCGGGCAATATAGGCCGGCTCACGCCCCTGGCTCACCATCATCTGGCACTGGTTTTGCAGCCCGGACAGACAACAATCTGCCCCTTTCAAAACAGGGTGCACTTTTACAGGGCCCGTCCATTCCAGCGCCAGTTTTTCCAGCGCCGGACCGGCCGGAAACGGGAGCCCCAGCATATGCCCCACCCGGTCGACAGCCTGACCCGCTTTTAAATCCAGTGATGCTGCCACCAATTCACAGTGGAATACATGTTCTTTATCTGGCGTAACCAGCAGCGCTTCGGTCGTACCGCCCGATACATGAAACGCCAAAAATTTCTTTTTGCACAGCGCTATCTGGTCCGAAGAATACAGGGCTGCCATAATATGGCCCGCCTGATGAGAGAAGGTATAAACCGGTACCGATAAAGCCCCCGCAATCATTTTGGCGGCTCCGTATCCCACGGTAAAGCAAGGCATATAGGACCCTTCCTGGTCACGAGGCCGAACCGATACCCCAACGCCCCCCAAGGCGGCCTGCTCCTTCCACAGAACATCCAGCATGGTAGGTAATTGCTGCACATGATGAAAAACAGCATCGCTTTGCCGCACTCCGATTTGTCCTTCCTTGACGGGAAGCAGCCGTTTACTCTGTATCACCCGGCCATCAGCAAATAGTGCCGCCGATGTCGTATAATTGCTGGTATCAATGCCAAGAAACGCGCGGCCGGGCATTATTCACCGGCCTCCTTTTCTTCTTTCATCACCGAAGCCAAAACACCGTTAACAAACGGAGCATCTTCGGCACTGCCGTATTTTTTGGCCAGTTCCACGGCTTCATTGATGGACACACTACCGGGAATTTCGTTTTCGTACCGAATCTCGTAAATTGCCAGCCGCAACGCCGCCACAGCTACGCGGGACAAGCGCTGGAACTGCCAGCCGCGGGTATAGCGGGAAATCACTTCATCTACTTCGCTGCAGTGCGTTTCGACTCCTTTCGCCAAATGTTCCGCAAAATCGTCCACAATCACATCCCGGCTCATACCGGCGGCATCGATCGAAGCATCGATACTTTCCCCGGTAATCCCTTGTTCAAACACAAGCAAAAAGGCCTGTTCTCTTGCTTCTCTTCGTTTCATACGTACGAAACCCTCCTTATAAAAAGAAAAACGACCCTCTTCTGTGGAGGGCCGTTTCCGAATTTCATAAAAATCCATTCAGTTTTCAATCTTCCACGCCGTTATTATAGCATATCAACGGGAAAGAATACAACTATTTCACTCTGCCTGATTGACAACAATTTTAATCTGGTCGCTTGTGAGTCCGCTTTGATCCATCACAATATCGCGAATCACAACGGCATCATTGGGTTGTTCCAAATCGGTTTGCACCAGTACACTGCATGTATCATTTTCGATAAATACCATGCAGTCTTGGTAGCCTTTCGCTGTAATCAATGTTTCGATGTTGCTTTCCAGTAGAACATTCGAAGCAATTTCGGCTGCTTCATCCACCGCTTCTTTGCGGGCTTCTTCGTCGCTATCGGTACTATCGAGCACCTGCTGCAGTAGTTCCGTTGCTTTGGCCCTGGCCTCTTCCCGGTCAAGTCTTGCCTGAGCAAAGGTAGCCGCTACGGCACTGTTTTCGTCCGTTTCGGCGGATGTGCTTTCGGTTTCACTTGTTTCGGAGGACGTTTCCTCGGAAGGTGTTTCTTCCGAAGAAGACGTATCCACTTCCCCACTGACAAATTCCACTTCGCCATACTTTTTGTCATCGGACAAGGCGTTAGCGGAGGTAAGGTCCCTATTGCCGTCGAATTGCCAGTTTAAGTAAACCGCCGATCCCAGTGCTAAAACCAGCGCCGCCATCAGAAGTTGCCGCCGGGGTGCTTTCCGTTTGGGAGTGTCCTCCGGAGCCAACTCTTCATCCGCCTCATCCAGTTCCTCCCCCTGCTCATTTTCTTCCATGGGGAGATAGGCGTCGTCCTCCTCATACTTTTTCTTTTTGCGCGAAAACAGAACTTTCATTTTTCTTCACCTCTTGCCACCACACAGACTTGTGTGGATGAAATTTGCAGTGATGTCGTCACTGCGTGGATGATATTTTCACGAAGAATGGGATCGTCTGCGTAGCGGCTGACCACCACGACGCCACAAATCTCCGGAGACACGGTTTTCAGTTTCACGACCTGTTCCTGGCCGTCAGCATCCCGTAAAACTAAATAACTCGTTTGTTTTCGGGTCTGCCCTCCACCGCTTTCGCTTCCTTCCGTTTGTTCGTCCCGGCTTTCTTCTGTGGCATACACTTCATAAGAAGAGCTGGAAAGGGTTACCCATACCGTCAGGTCTTCTTCCTGTGTAACAGAAGAAAGGATACGCTTTAAATTTGATTCAATCTGTTCGGCATACGCTTTTGTTTCGTCCGTTTCTTCCTGGGTGCTTACTTCGGGTTCTTCCGGCTGTGACTGCGGCCATTCGGAAAAGAGCAACAGGGCCATGCCGATCAGACCGGCTGCTACCAGCAGCCGTATTTTCCACGGGCCCTCCTTCCATTTTGCCAATAAATTTTTGGGTTCATGATCCATTATGAATTTTCACCTCTGCTTCTTTCCCTACCATACTTTGCACCAGATAGTGGGTTTCCGATTCTTTTTGAAGGTCCTGCAACGTGATTTCCACTTCATTGCAGAATATGCGGTCCCCTTCGCTGATATCCATAGAAACCTGAATTTTTTCTGCGGTAATCCCTGCTGCCTGCAGCGTTTCGTCAATCATACTTTCAATTTGACGGGCACTGTATGTAAGCTGTTGCTGCCTAGCTGTTTCGGTCAATGCCTGGGCATCGCTATTTTCCATGGGTTTTTCCGTTACATCATACCAATCGATTTGGGCAAGCGGTACAACCAGCATAAACAGCACAACAATCCCCAGTAAAAATTCAAAGGCCCGGTTTTCTTTCTCTGTGGGTAAAAACAGGCGAATCATACCGGCTGCCGCCGCTGTGGCACATACGCCGGCCGCCCATTGGGTAAAGACGTTCATATTTTGCCTCCTTTCCTATCCACTGGTTCCTCCTGTGGACAGTAACAGAGCAAAAGAGGTAACGGCTATCACACAGAAGCTGATTTGAAAAGCGAGAAGGGTTTGCAGCACATCCCGACAAGACGTAAAAAAAGGCTTGACCTGTGACAGGCTGAATAATTCACAGGCTCCCCCCAATAAGCAGCTTGCCAAAATCCACAGTCCCCCTGCGATCATGCCCGGCACAAATAACACCAGTAAGGTTAAAATCGCAAACGATCCTAACCCACCACGCAATAAACCCATACTGGCCTGGACCGCCGACATGGCATCGCTGACAGCACTGCCAACCACCGGCACAAAGCTGCTTACGGACAGACGCACCGCTTTGAGGGAAGCGGCATCGGCGGAAGAAGCCAGTGTTCCCTGCATAGACAAAAGCGCAGAATAGATGGAAACGACAAAAACGAGTGTCCATCGTACCGCTTTGAGCAGAGCGGAACAAAATGCCTGTAAACGCAACTTGGGGTACAAACAAGAAACACTGGAAAGGGCCAAAAACGCCTGCAAAACCGGCACCAAAAAAGCGGATGCTAATAGAGACCCTACATTGCCTGCCGCCACAGTAAAAATGGATAATGTACTGCCGCTGAAGGTATGGCCACTGGCCGTCAGAATTCCACACAGTACTGGTGCGCCGCCCAGCAGAATGCCGGTTCCCTGTCGTATGCCTTCGCATGCGCTGACGATCAATCCAGACACCGGGGTCAGAAACAGCATCATACTCGCAAGGGTACCGGTCAGCTCCATGGTTTCCGGTAAAGGCAGATGTTTCCCCTGAGACTGCACAGCCCCGACCAAACTGCAAAGAATCAGCACACCTATGATCTGTAAAGCAGACCGAAGCGGCGAACGAAACTGATCAAGAAAGGAATCGAGTAAAAGCTGCCAAATTCCTTCTCCTCCCTCTTGCGCGAGCGTGTCCCAATTTTCGGGTGTAAGACCGTTTTCATAAAGTGGATCGGTTGCTTCCCTGGGCAGGGAATCCAAAAATTCCTGGGCGCCGCTTTGATCCCATT
>CAJKJS010000082.1 GCA_905200265.1 uncultured Oscillospiraceae bacterium | reverse complement strand
ACAGCGCTTTTTTGGCAGAAAGGAGTGAACGCAAAAAGCATGCGAAAAAATTCGTTGCTTTTTTTCATGGGCAGCTGCGTATACCCGGCGATGGAACTGATGTACCGGGGATACACCCATATTTCCATGAGCCTGGCCGGAGGGGTAAGTTTATGCGCCATCGGCCGTATCTGCTGCGGGCCGCTGAAAAACCGGCCGCTGTGGCTCAGGTGCCTGACAGGCGGCACGCTGATTACCGGGGTGGAATTTTTCACCGGGCTGATTGTCAACCGGCGGTTGCACCTGAAGGTGTGGGATTATTCCCACCGGCGCTTTTCGGTTTTGGGCCAGATTTGCCCCGGCGCCACGCTTTTATGGACAATTCTCTCGCTGCCGGCCATTGGGCTGTGCGGAGCCGTTTCGCGCCTGCCTTTTCTAAAAGACTAGTTAGCCTCTCGCGTACAGCACCGTACAATCGGGATGCAGCTGCAAAATCGAAGCCGGTACCTGCGGCGTTACCAGGCCCCGCAGCATGGCTTCAATCGCCCATTCCTTGCGGGGGCCGCTGGCCAGCAGTACCACGCGGCGGGCTTTCATAATCCGGTCAATGCCCACCGTAATCGCCCGGCGGGGCACCTCTTTTTCATCCTGAAAAAAGCGGGCATTGGCCCGGCGGGTTTCTTCTTTCAGTTCCACAATATGGCAGCCGGTGGGGAAACTCTCGGCCGGTTCATTAAACCCGATGTGCCCGTTTTCGCCAATCCCTAATAGCTGCAAATCAATGCGCCCGCAGCTGTCGCACAGACGGTCGTACCGCCGGCAAGCCCGCAAGGGGTCCGGATCGGCCCCGTCGGGCACATGGGTACGGGTGGGGTCTATATCCACTTTGGAAAAGAGCTTTTCCTGCATAAATGCATGGTAACTTTGCGGATGGTCGGGCGAGAGCCCTACATATTCATCCAGATTCAGCGTAGTCGCCTTTGAAAAGCTCAAACGGCCCTTCATGAACCGGCGGATCAGTTCTTCATAGGTGCCTACCGGCGTTCCTCCGGTGGCCAGCCCCAACACGGAATCGGGTTTTAAGAGAAGTTGAGCCGCCAACTGATCGGCTGCCCGTTCGTTGAGGGTTTGTTCATCGTCGCAAAGAATGACGCGCATGGTATCCGTCTCCTTTTTCCCTGCGCCCTTACAGCCGGCGCAGAATCGAAAGAACCGTTTTAAGCTCTTCTTCCGGTACGCGGGATGTCGGTTGGTTTTCGAGCACGCAGTGTACAAAATACTTAATTTCGTTTTCGTACCCGCTGCTGCTGGGCAGACCTAACCCATTTTCATGGGCTTCCCCGTCCTCAATCCCGGGGGTAATCACACGGCTGGTTCCCCCTTCTTCGTATACATGCAAAACGCCGCCCGTGTATTCCACCACGCCTTTTTCAAACTGGAACCGGAACGAAGCGGCAAACGGATAATCGCAGTTATACCAGGCCGAATCGCAGGTGATAAAGAACCCGTCGTATTCATACAGCGCATGGACAGCATCCTGGCTTTCGCTGCCGGCACGGCGGCTCATTACCGTTTTCGGCGCCCCAAACACCGAAACCATAAAGTCGATATCGTGGATATGCAGGTCAAACGGCACCAGCCCGCTGCGGTCTTTATCCTTCATCCAGTTGTCCCAACTCCACACCGGAATGCCGCTGAGACGGGACATATGGCCACTGAGCACCCGGCCCAATGTGCCTTTGTCCACCATTTCCTTTAGGGCCAGATATTCCGGCCAAAAACGCAGCACCTGGGCGATCATGAAATGCACACCGTTGCGGCGGGCCGCTTCGTATTCCCGCTCAAGATCGTCAAAACCCAGCCCGGCGGGTTTTTCGCACAGCACATGGCATCCTTTGTCCATGGCCTTTACCGCGTACTCGCTGTGCAGGTAGGTAGGCAGGCAGATATCCAGGATATCCAGCTTTTCACGGCTCATCATGGTTTCAAAATCCGTATACGCGGTGGCGCCGGTCTGTTCTACCGGGCGGGTAAGCTGCTGCGGACGAATGTCACACACGGCCACCACGCGGGCATCCTTCGTATTGAGCCAGCCGCTCACATGCGCCTGACTAATCCCGCCAAGCCCCAATATACCAACGTTTAGCATACTCCTTCGCGCTCCTTTGTAAGCAATTCCATCAGGAAATCCCGCGCCATACGGATATCGCGGATTTGTTCGTCCCCTTCGATTTCCCGTTCAATAGTCAGGTCGCCATCGTATCCCAGCAAGGTCAGTTCATGAAGGAACCGGGGAAAATCCACTTTCCCCTGTCCCAGGGGCACTTCCTTCCCCAGGGCCCGGCCGTCGGTGGGATACAGCCCGTCTTTTGCATGCACACCGCGCACATACGGCCCCAGCACGCACAAGGCATCCACCGGGTTGGCCTTTCCGTACAAAATGAGATTGGCCGTATCCAGGTTCACTCCCAGGTTGCCGGTGCCGATATCTTCAAAGGCGCGCAGCATGGTGACGGGGGTTTCCTGTCCGCTTTCGAATAACAGGTACTGGTTATTCTGTTTTAAATGAAGGGCCACTTCTTTCATGCCCTCGATAAATCCGGCATACTGCGGGTCATAGGGATTTTCCGGAATAAAGCCCATATGGCTGACCACATCCGTTACCCCTAACCGGGCCGCGAAATCGGCCCCGTTCATCAAATTTTGCATACGGGCAAACCGGTATGCCACCGGCACGAGGCCGAGGGTTTCCTGCCCGCCATAAAAGTCCCATACCTTCGGGCCTTCCCATCCACACCAGAAAGCCGAGAGTGTAACACCCGTGTGCGCTACCGCTTCGTTTACCGCTTTGGCCTCTTCTTCGGTCCACAGCGACGGATTCCAGGACACCAGCTGGCAGGAGGTAAACCCTTCCCGCCGGATAGCCTCGAATTTCGCTTCCATGGTATCCCCGGGCCCATGCTGCACCACAACGCCAACCCTCATCATAACAACCCTTCTCCTTTCTCCCAAGGAAGTCTCAAACTTCCTCTTTTTCCGCCTTTTTCCGGCTTCTCCGTTTGAGAAAACGCCAAATAACCACACAAACGAGAAGCCCTAAAAACATTTTTCTCGCTTTTCGTTCTTCCGGCTTTTCGGGTTCATAGGCTTTGACCAGTTCATACATGGGATCCATACTACTTCCCACTCCTTCCGCCACTATGGCGTTTTCTTCCAGTGTACAGGGGTTTTGAGGGTTTGTCAACGGCTCTTATCTTCCCTTTAAAGAAAAAAAAGACGCCTTCTCTGCCTGAGAGAAGACGTCCGGTTTTTCTTAAATTTGCTTGGTATCCGCCATATAAAGCAGCGCCAGCAGACCGGCACCGGTATGGGCGCCAATAATGGGGCCCACTTCGTGGATTTCCACATTTTGGGTATTCAGTTCCTTTCGAGCCCGTTCGGCCAGTTCTTTGGCTTCCTCCGGACAATGGGTATGTACCACATACAGCGGCATCGACCGGTCGGTCCAACGCTTCGCGGCTTTATCCAGCAGGTAATCGCAGCCCTTTTTGCGCCCCCGTACTTTATCACAGGGAATCAAGCGGCCTTCAAAGTCGATGTGGATAATGGGTTTAATCCCCAGTGCCGTACCAGCAATCGCCGCTGCTTTGGGAATACGGCCGCCGCGATGCAGATGACGCAAATCGTCCACCACAACCCAGTGATCGACCCGGTCACGCATGGAAAGCAGTTCCTGTTCCGTTTCCATGAGGGAGGCCCCGGCCTTTTGCATTTCCACCGCTTTATATACCAGCAGCCCTTCCCCGTAACTGGCACAGCGGGAATCCACACAGCAAATGGTGCGCCCCGGGTAGGCTTCCATCATTTCTTTGGCCACCTGGCAGGAAGAAGCATAGGTGCTGGAAAGAGCCGACGAAAAAGCGATATACAGCACGTCCCGCCCGGCTTTGAGCTGTTTTTCGAAGTATTCTTCATATACCATGCGGCTAATTTGGGTAGTGGTGGGCATCTTGCCCGCTTTTACTTTGGTATAAAATTCATCCATGGACATTTCCCGGGCATCGGGATAGTGATGATAGGCGATCCCATCGATCAAAAATTCCATGGGGAATACTTCCACTCCCAGTTTTTCTACAATCTCCGGGGTAAAATCACAAGTGGCATCGGTACAGATCACGAACTGACTCACGCGCGTTTCCTCCTGTTCGAACAGTCCCGAAAGGGACAAATTCTATTTTTCCTGGTTCATGGTAATTATATCGGCCTTTTCCCCAAAAAGCAAGCCGGTTTTGAACCGTTAGGTAAACCCACGGAAACCCTTGCCGATAATTTCGCTGCTATTGGTGATGGTGATAAAGGCCATAGGTTCATGAATGTGGACAAAGTTGCGCAGCTGCACCGCCTGGCTGCGCTTCATGACCGTGAGGATAACGGTTTTCTGGGTGTGACGGTACGAGCCTTCCGCCTTATACACCGTGGCGCCCCGGTGCAGTTTTTCGTGAATAAAATCGCAAATAGGGCCGGGGTCGTCGCACACAATGGTAAAGTACTTGCACAGGTTGATGCTTTCAATGACATTGTCGATGACCAGCGATTTGATCAGCAGGCCCAGTACGGAATAAAGGCCGGTAGCCATATCAAACACCAGGAAGGCCGCCGCCGTAATGCTCATATCCACAAGCAGCAGCGCGGTACCAATGTTGATTTGACTGTGCTTTCGAAGAATCATCGCCACAATATCCGTGCCACCGCTGGAGGCTCCAATATTAAAGAGCAGCGCCGCACTGACAGCCGGCAATAAGGTAGCAAAGATCAGTTCCAGTAACGGCTGATCGGTGAGCGGTTTCGTCATGGGGCAGAGGATTTCCAGTACCCATAGGCTCAGGGAATTGAGCACCGTGACATACACGGTTTTAATCCCAAAATCGCGCCCAAGGAAGATAAATCCCAGCACCAGCAAAACCGCATTAACCAGCATGTTAACGGTACCGGCCGAAAGCGGCGTTTTCGCGCTGACCAGCACCGAAAGGCCCGACACGCCCCCAAAGGTAAAATTATTGGGAAATTTGAAAAAATAGATACCCACATTTAAGATAATGGTAGCGCCCGTTAAAATGCCGTATTCCATCAATGTGCGGCGCCATCCTTCGGCTATTTTTCGTTTCATCGTACCACCCTTCCTTTAGTTCCGTCCCCTTATGTCCATCCGCTTGCCATCGCAAGCAAAATAAGCGGAACCAAAAATGCCACATTTAAAACGGTAAATAATCCCAGATACCGGCGGTTTTCCCCGGGCAGCCGGGCAATATACAGTTTATACGAAATTAAACTGGCTAATGATGCCACCAGTGTACCCAGCCCGCCGATATCGGTACCCAAAAGCAGCCCGCAGCCATTTTGGGAAAATGGCGCCAGCATCATGGCCGCCGGCACGTTACTGATCACCTGGCTGAGCACCAGGCCACACCACAGTTCGTTCCCGGCTGTCAGATTGGCGGCCGCCTGGGCCACCGCTTCGATACGTCCCAGGTTCCCGACAAACACGAAAAAGCACACAAAGGTAAGCAGCAGGCACCAGTCCACTTTCAGGAATGTACGCCGGGAAAAGACAAGCAGCGCAACCACCGTAATTCCCAGCAGCACCGGCGCCGGTAAAACCCGCAGCACGGCCAAAATCGACAGTAGGAGCAGCCCGCCAAACAGGCCTGCTTTTGGCACCGCGATCGGCTCGTTTTTGGGAACGTCTACCTGCACAGAGCGGGAAGGAATGAGCAGCGACGAAAGCAGAAGCAGCACGAGACTTACGCCCACCACCGGCAGCACCGCTGCGAAAAACGCCCCGGGCTCCAGAGAAAAGCGGCCATACAGGTATAAGTTCTGGGGATTCCCCACCGGCGTGGCCATACTGCCCAGGTTGGCCGCAATGGTCATCAGGACCACCGTGATCGCCGTACCCGACGGGCAGGCCGCCTGCATCACACCCATACACAGCGGCACAAACGTAAGCAGCGCTACGTCGTTCGTCAGCAGCATGGAGGAAAAAAAGCACAGTAAAATGAACAAAAGGCCCAGCCGCCGGGATGAAGAAGCCCGCCGCAGGAAAAACGAGGAAATCCGGGCCAAAATGCCGGCTTCCCGCAGGCCGCTTACTACGGCCATCAGGCAAAAAAGTAAAATCAGTACCCGGGTGTCCAGATAATCGAGATAACCGCTATCCGGCGGGACAAAAAAGGCCGACAGCACCGCCGCCAAAAACGACAGGCACAAAACCGCCTCTTTTTTAAAAAAACGATGAAGGGCGCTCCCTATGGACTGGATGGTCATGTCTCTGCCACCTCCTGCTCGCGCCGGCGTTTTTCTTCCATACGTTCCCGTTTTGAAAACGCACAACCGCAGTAATCCTGCCGGTACAGGCCATATTGGTGGGACAGGGTAATGGAGCGCTTATACCCCTCTTTTTTCTTAAAATCGCTGGGCAGCCACCGCACGCCATACTTTGCCGCCATCTCTTCCCCAATTTGATTGAGTAAGGGCGCATTTTTGAGAGGGCTGACCGTCAGGGTGGTGGTAAAAAAGTCGAAACTGCCTTCTTTCGCGGCCTCCGCCGCTTT
>CAJKJS010000081.1 GCA_905200265.1 uncultured Oscillospiraceae bacterium | reverse complement strand
AAAAGAGGCCATTCCGTGGGCGTGGGAATTCTGCACCGAAGTACTGGAAATGCCCAAAGACCGCCTGTGGGTGACCATTTATCTGGATGATAATGAAGCGTTTGATATCTGGACGAAAGACGTAGGCGTCGATCCTTCTCATATTGTCCGGCTGGGGAAAGAAGACAACTTCTGGGAACATGGTTCCGGTCCTTGCGGCCCCTGCAGTGAAATCTATTTTGACCGTGGCGAAAAATATGGCTGCGGCAAGCCCGATTGCGGCCCTGGTTGTGAGTGCGACCGGTATGTAGAATTCTGGAACGTGGTATTCAGCCAGTTCGATAGTGACGGCAAGGGCAACTATCCGCCCATGGAACACCCCAACATCGATACCGGCATGGGCCTGGAACGCCTTGCGTGCATTATGCAGGGGGTCGACAACCTGTTCCTGGTGGATACCGTGCAGAATATCATGAAGAAAATCTGCGAAATCGCCGGGGTTTCCTATGGCGATGATCCCAAAAAGGATATTTCCCTGCGCGTGATTACGGACCATGTGCGTTCCTGCACCTTTATGATTGGCGACGGCGTGATGCCGTCTAACGAAGGACGCGGGTATGTGCTGCGTCGTTTGCTGCGCCGGGCTTCCCGTCATGGGCGGCTCTTGGGGATTGACCACTGCTTCCTGTCGGATGTGGCACAGGTGGTCATTGCCATGAACGAACAGTCGTATCCCGAACTGCGTGAAAAGCAGGATATGATTATCAAGCTGATCCGTGTGGAAGAAGAAAACTTTGCCCGCACCATTGATTCCGGGCTGCAAATGCTCAATATGCTGATTGAAAAAGCGGATGGCCTGGTGCTTAGCGGCGAATCGGCGTTTAAACTCAACGATACCTATGGCTTCCCGCTGGATCTTACGAAAGAAATCCTGGCGGAACACGGTATGAAAGTCGACGAAGCGCAGTTCCGTTCCCTGATGCTGGAACAGCGGGAACGTGCCCGTGCCGCCCGGAAAAACGCCGGGAAAGACGCCTGGGAAGGCGAGGGCAGCGTGATCGAAGATCTGACCGAAACGCAGTTTCTGGGTTATGAAAAAACCGAGTGCGACGCTCAGATTTTGGCCATTGTCCGGGACGGCGAACGGGTGGAAAGCGCCAGCGAAGGCGACGAAGTGATCCTGATCTTCGACCGTACGGTGCTGTACGCGGAAAGCGGTGGCCAGGTGGGTGACCGCGGCACCATCCAAATGGGCGAAGCCGCGGCTGATGTGCACGATACCCAGAAAAACCATGCGAAAGTGTACATGCACAAAGCGACGGTGACCGCCGGTACCCTGAATGTTGGTAATACGGTGCATGTGATGGTGGATATTATCCGCCGGCGCTACACCATGCGCAACCATACGGCGGCCCACTTGCTGCAAGCAGCTTTGCGCAAGGTGCTGGGTACTCATGTGGAACAGGCCGGCCAGCAGGTCACGCCGGAACATGTGCGTTTTGACTTTACGCATTTTTCGGCCATGACGCCGGAAGAACTGGCGGCGGTCGAAGCCCTGGTTAATGATGAAATTCTGAAGGCTATTCCCGTGGAAACAAAGGAAATGCCCATCGACGAAGCGAAAAAGCTGGGCGCCATGGCCCTGTTCGGAGAAAAATATGGCGATATTGTCCGGGTTGTCAGTGTACAGGACGGGTTCTCTTGCGAACTGTGTGGCGGTACACACATGGATAATACGTCGCGGCTGGGCCTTTTCAAAATTGTGAATGAAACGTCGGTGGCTGCTGGTGTACGCCGGATTGAAGGCGTGACCGGTATGGGTGTCATGAGAATGCTTGGTGGCGCCATGAAGAATTTGCAGGATACGGCCCAGGCCCTGAAAGTCAATAACCTGAGTGAACTGCCCACCCGGGCTATGCAGGTTGTGGCGGAAGAGAAGGAAAAAGACCGCCGTATTGAAGAACTGGAAGGCAAGCTCGCCATGCTGCGGGTGGATGGCCTGTTCCAGGGTGCGAAGACCATTGGAGAACTGCGCGTGATTGGAGCCATGTTTGCCGGTACCGACAACAGCGCTCTGCGTACGCTGGGTGACCGGGTGCGGGATCGCGCTCCCAATGTGGTAGCTGTGTTTATCGGCACTAAGGATGGCAAAGCCACCATCGCGGTAACAGCTGGGAAAAATGCCGTGGCCCATGGCATGCATGCCGGGAAAATCGCCAAAGCGGTGGCCCAGGTGGCCGGTGGCAATGGCGGCGGCAAGCCGGACTTCGCTATGGCCGGCGCCCGCGACCTAACGAAACTCGACGAAGCTCTGGCTGCTGTGGATGACATTGTAGCCAACATGTATCAGGAATAAGTAAAAAACAACAGTCTGGAAAGGAGGAATTCTTGTGAGCGATTGCATTTTCTGCAAAATTGCCAAGGGGGAAATCCCCAGCAACAAAGTGTACGAAGATGAAAAAATTCTGGCGTTTAAAGATCTGGACCCTCAGGCGCCGGTACACATTCTGCTGATTCCTAAAGCACACATTGCCGGTGCGGACGAAATTACCGAAGAAAACAGCGATGTGGTGGCCCATATCTTCTGCGTGGCTTCGCGCCTGGCGAAAGAAATGAACCTCGAGCGCGGATACCGCATTGTCACCAACTGCGGGGAAGAAGGCGGCCAGTCGGTACGCCACCTGCATTTCCATTTGCTTGGCGGACGTTCGATGGCGTGGCCTCCGGGCTGATAGAAGCGTAAGCCGAAAGAAGGGGGATAATTTTACATGGAACAGAAGTTTTATCATATGACCATCGCCGGGTGCGAACGGGATTTGCCCATTTGCCCCATCAGTGATACGCTGGATATTGCCGGATTTGTCATGTTCGGGGATGTGGAAATCACCGAAAAGTCCGCAGCGGCTCTGCTGAAAATCTGCCCGGAACATGATGTGGTCATTACCGCCGAAAGCAAGGGCATTCCGCTGGCCTACGAAATGGCGCGCCAGGGCTGTGGCCACTATGTGGTAGCTCGCAAAGGGGTAAAAGCCTATATGGTGGACCCCCAGTATGTGGAAGTAAAATCTATCACGACTGACCATGTACAGCGGCTGTATTTGGCGGAAGACGATTACCGTCAGCTCAATGGCAAACGGGTTCTGATCGTGGATGACGTGATCAGTACCGGGGAATCGCTGGCGGCCCTCGAAGTACTGGTGAAAAAGTTTGGCGGGAATATTGTCGGTCGTGCCGCGGTGCTGGCTGAAGGCGATGCCAAAGACCGTACGGATATTCTGTATTTGGAACCGTTGCCGTTGTTCTTTAAGTAAAAAGCGGCAGGATTAAAGGGAGAAAAGCCATGAAACAGCGGCCTCTTGCGTGGATCGGAATGTGGATTCTTTTCGCGCTGGCGGCCGCTGTTTTTTGTCCCGCTTCGGTTTGCCGGTATCTGACGGCAGGGTTCCTGGTGGGCGGCGTCATCTGTCTTTTGGTGCCGCTACTGCGTCGGACGGTGGTTTGGCCCGTGTTGTGCCTTTTGCTGGCGATTTCCTTTTTCTATGTTTCGTTCCCTCGGCTCGCAATGGAGGATGTACGGGAAACGTGGCAGGACCAAGATGCCATCTTAACGGCGGTCGTAAATGGTGACCCTGAAAAAAGCAGCAGCGGCCGGTTTGTGTATACACTCACGCCGCAAAAGCTGATGATTCTTACTGACGATGAGGAAGAGGAAATTCATTATGAATACCCGATTCGGCTGAGCGTGGGCCGGGCCTTACCGGTGCAAGCGGGCGATACTCTTACAGGCAAAGTCCATCTGTATGCGCCTGAGGGAACCGGGATTTCATCCCGCAGTTATTACGAATCCCGTGGGATGCCGCTTCTATGCTGGCTATATGAGTATGAAGATGTTACCGTGGAAGAAGGGGAAGGAGAAGTTTCCCTGATTGTGCGGATCAAAAATCAAATTTCCGATAGCTTACATACCGTTTTGCCCGATATCCCGGCCAAAATTTGTGCGGCGATTGCGTTGGGAGAAAAGGAATCTCTGCCGCAAGCGGTAGAAACCGATTTTCGCCGGGCCGGGGCATCCGCTTTGCTGGTGGTTTCCGGTATGCATCTTTCCATTGTGGTGCAGTGTCTGTCACTCCTTTTGCGCCGAACGAACCGATGGGTGCGCTGTTTGTGTTGCGCGGCCGGTATTTTCCTATTTGCCTGTTTGACAGGGTTTGGTTTTTCCGTGCAGCGCAGTGCGATTATGCAGCTTTTATTTATCGTAGGGCAAGCCTGTATGCGCAAAAGTGACGGCCTCAATTCCCTGGGAGCGGCGGCGCTCATCATTTGCCTTATCAATCCGCTGGCAGCAGGGGATACGGGACTACTGCTCTCGTTTTCAGCTACCGCCGGTATTTTACTGCTGCAACCCCGGGTCTATGCTTGGTGGCAGGCGAAAAAACAGGCGCATGCTTGGTTTTTGCAGCATCCCCGCATGACGGGCTTGCTGCAAATCATGATCAGTGCCGCTGGAGTATCGCTGGCGGCGTCCCTGTTTACCTTGCCGGTTTTGTTGCTGGTTTTCGGAGAATTCTCTCTGTGGGCGGTAGCTTCCAATTTCGTACTGCAAATTCCCTGCATGGTGGTGCTCATCGGTACGCTACTGGGCGGGGTGTGTACGGTACTGGGGGTTTCGGGAGCCTTTTGTTATCTGCTTGCAGGAAAAGCCGCCGTGTTTATGAGCAACGCTGCGTCATGGTTTGCTTCGCTTCCGCTGGCTGGGGTCGTGGTGGAACCGGCTACGGCGTGCTTGTGGGGCGGTGGAGTCTGTTTGCTGGCTGCTGTGGGATGTCTGGTGCGGTGGAAAAAACCGATGCCCCTGGTAGCGGCCGGATGCAGCGCATGTCTGCTTGTAGGATTGCTCATCATTCGCTTATGGAACCGGGCCGCTTTTCCCATGATCACCATTCAGGTGACGGGGGAACAGATGGCTGTGTTGGCGGCGTACCAGGGACGGGGTGAAGTTATTTACAGTACCGGGTTTTCCGATGGGGAACTTTTATCTTTGCAGGAGCAGACCCAGGCGTTGTGGTCGTTTCCTCAATCTTCGGTACGATGGCGTACCGAAGAAGCGATTTCCCTGGATTTACAAGGGCTGACGATGCTGATTTGCCTATCGGGTTGTAACGCTGACGAGATTCCCGAATCCTACCGGCAACCCGATATCCTGCTGCTAGTGGAAGTCCCGGAAAAGGTCGGCTTGCTGCAAAGCACGTTGACGGTGGTATCCACTAAAACAGAAAAAACCGTGCCCGGTCAGTGGCTGTTAGAACTTGATTATGAACAAACTCTCTCGTTTTATCAAAACACGCAGGGTGAATGGAAATTGGAAGGAAGTGGAAGGTAAATGCCGGTGATCACCGAAGAAGAATTCCGAAAAAAACGCGCGGCCGGGGCGCTTTCCGGGCTGGTGCTTTTATACGGAGAAGAATCGTACCTCGCGCTGCGGGCGGCTCAAAAGTTCATCGCCGACATGGAAAAAAAGCTGCCGTTTCCCGATTTTAACTTGCAGCAGTTTGACCAGGATGCTTCGGTCGAGGATATTTTTACGGCCGTGGAAGCCCTTCCCTTTATGGCGGAACAGAAACTGGTGACGGTGTCGGATTATCCGGTAGATACCCTTTCGTCGGACGAACAGACCCGCTTACTAGAAAACATGAAAAGTGTACCTGACACTACGGTGTGCCTGTTTTATTATTCGGCCGTTACGATTGACGGAAAGAAAAATGCCAAATGGCGCAGTTTTCTTCAGCAGGCCGGGCGCAGTGGAACCGTGGTGGAATTTCCTAAACGAACGGGTCCGGAACTGGAAAAATGGTTATGTCAGGAAGCTTCCCGCCGGCACTGCGAACTGTCGCGCCGGGAAGCAGGGCTGATTATCAGCAGTAGCGGCAGCGACCTGCAAACCCTGCAAAATGAAATTCGCAAATTGTGTGCTTTTGTGGGGCAGGGAACCATTACCCGGGAACACATCGAAAAAGTGGTAGCCCGCAATATGGAGACAACGGTTTTTATGTTGTCCAATGCGCTGGCCGGGGGGCAGTACGACCGCTCTTTGCAGTTACTGGATCAGCTTTTTTATCAAAATGAAGAACCCATTTCCATTTTGGCTGTACTGTCGTCAGCGTTTGTTGATATGTACCGGGTACAGGTAGCGCTGGAAAGCGGGGGAACGTATCATACTCCGGCTCAGTGGTTTGATTATAAAGGAAAAGAATTCCGTTTACGCAATGCTCAGCGGGATATGCGTGGCTTGTCCTCCGGGCAGTTGCGGCAAATCCTTTCCCTGCTGATGGAAACCGATATTCAGATGAAAAGCACACGGGTTTCCAAACGGGTGTTGCTGGAAAAACTGATCACCCGCATTTTGCTGGTGGCAAAGGGGCGTTACGATACATGATCCGCATCAAAGAAGCCATTATTGTCGAAGGAAAATACGATAAAATTAAACTTTCTTCCCTGGTGGATGGCCTTATTATCGAAACAGGCGGGTTCCGTATTTTTAAAGACCCCGAAAAAATGGCGCTGCTCCGCCGGTTGGCCGCCACCAGGGGCCTGCTTATCCTGACTGACAGCGAC
>CAJKJS010000080.1 GCA_905200265.1 uncultured Oscillospiraceae bacterium | reverse complement strand
ACGGGGCTTCCCCTAAACTGTTTTTCTGTGTCTACTTTCGCTTGACAAGTGCACCTCCCATGCGGAAAGCTCCGGCTTTTTTTAGCCGCAACCGTTATTTTAGCGGCAATTCTAAAGATTTGCGGTTAAAGAACGATACGAGGTGATATAGTGGAACAAAAAATCCGGCGAGACCGCAACATGGGCGACAATTTGCGCCGGCTTCGGCTTGATAACCATCTTTCACAAGAAAAACTGTGCGCCGAACTACAGCGCCGGGGGTGCGATATTGGACGCACCACCTACGCCAAATATGAATCCGGCGACTTAAACATTCGCGCCAGCGTCCTTATTGCACTGCGAAATATCTATGGGTGCTCCTACGATGAATTCTTTTGGGGGCTTGATACACCTGTATAATAAAATCTCTAAAAAAATAACCCGCTCACTCCTGCGGCAATAAATTACTGACATAGGGCCGTTTCCCCGCTAAGACATCCTCATAAAAAGCCTGCTTCTGGTCCACATAAGCCACAGCCCCCTGCAATTGAGCGATTTGCTCCACCAGGGCCTGCCGCTTCTGGGCCAGAATTTTTTTGCGTTCGGGAATCGAAGCTTCCCCCTGTAAACATAGCTGCACATAATAGCGCATTTCCTGTATGCTCAGCCCGCAGCGCTTTAAACATCCCAAACTCTCAATCCAGGCTACATCCCGTTCGTCAAAAACCCGGCGGTTACCGGCATCCCGTTTCACATGGGGAACAAGCCCCTGGTTGCAGTAAAATTTTAGCGTTTCATACGTCATGCCTGTTTTTTCACACACGGCTTTCATGGTAAATAGCACGGCCCATGCCTCCCTTTTGTTCACAGTAAATTGATAAAATCGCGCTTGACCGGTAGTTACTACCGGATGCTACACTAACCATATCACAGACCGCTCTCTTGTGCAAGAGACGGCTGCATAAAAGAAAACGGGAGGAAAAAAACATGGATTTTATCACACTTTCTAACGGCGTACAAATGCCCATGCTGGGGTACGGTGTCTACCAAGTGTCCCAACAGGAATGCGAGCGCTGTGTGCTGGATGCACTGAAAACCGGGTACCGTTCCCTGGATACCGCCCAAAGTTACTTTAACGAAGAGCAAGTGGGTCTTGCCATCAAAAAGTCGGGCATTCCCCGGAATGAAATCTTTCTCACCACAAAAGTATGGGTGGAACATTACGGGTACGAAGCCGCCAAAGCATCGGTTGTCCGTTCGATGCAAAATTTACAGACCGATTATCTCGACCTTCTTTTGCTGCATCAGCCTTTTGGCGATTATTACGGCGCCTGGCGCGCTTTGGAAGACCTGTATAAAGAGGGCTATGTACGGGCCATCGGCGTATCGAACTTTTACCCCGACCGGCTGGTGGATCTAGCGTCGTTTGCGCGTATTTGCCCCATGGTGAACCAGGTGGAGATTCACCCCTATCACCAGCAGGGCGAAGCGATCACCTGGATGGAAAAATACCACGTGCAACCCGAAGCCTGGGCGCCCTTTGGCGAAGGGCGCGGCGGCCTGTTCCAAGACCCAACCCTTATGGCCATTGGTCAGGCGCATGGTAAATCCGCCGCTCAGGTCATGCTGCGCTGGCATTTGCAGCGCGGCGTGGTGGTCATTCCGAAATCGACGCACCTTACACGTATGGAAGAAAATTTGCAGGTGTTTGACTTTACACTTTCTGACGAAGAAATGGATTTGATTGCCGCGCTGGATAAAAAACAGAGCGCTTTTTTCTCCCATCAGGACCCATCTATGGTAGAATGGTTTGTGAAGATGGTGGAAGAGCGCAAAGAAAAAAACGCTCATACCGCCGAAACAGAGGACAATCAATGATTGGGAGGTTTTATCATGCGGAAAAATTTTGGCCCCAAACCCTGGACGTACCCACAGCCGGTGTTCATTCTGGCTGCTTATGATGAAAACGGCGTCCCCAACGCCATGAATGCGGCCTGGGGCGGGATCAGCGACGACAAGGAAATTTCCTTGTGCATCAGCGCCGGACACAAAACCACGGCCAATATCTTGGCAAAAGGCGCTTTTACCGTCAGCATGGCCACCGCTTCCCAGGTAGTGGCGTGTGACTATGTGGGGATGGTGTCTGGCCATACGGTTCCCAACAAAATGGAAAAAGCCGGGTTCCACACCACCCCTTCGCAATTTGTCGACGCTCCTTTGATTGACGAATTGCCCATGGCGCAGGAATGCCGACTCATCCAGTACGACCCATCTAGTGGCCGTCTGGTAGGAGAAATCGTCAATGTCAGCGCCCATGAATCGGCACTGGATGAAAACGGCGAAATTGATCCCACGAAGTGGCAACCTATCACCTTTGACCCTGTTCACAACGTGTACCGCACCTTGGGGGACGTGGTGGGCCACGCCTTTCGGGACGGTCAGAAATTAAAAGAGTAAAAAGCCAAAAAGCCTTCCGGCGGGAGAAATCCTCCGGAAGGCTTTTTTGCACATTGTCTTTCGCTTTATTTTGCCCTATACTGTTTGTATAGGATATTATTGTATAAAGAAGGGAGACGTGGGTATGACCGTGAAAAAAATCTGGATGCCTCCCACCTCCGGGCGAAAAAACCGCTATGCCGTTACGACTCTGGGCAGCATTTTGGGTATTGCCCTTTTGATGCTCCTATTGATCGCGGGCGGCATAACTCTGTCGTTTGCCCTATCCTTGCCGCGGGAAATCACCGCTGTCGTGCTGTGCCTGGGGGTCACTCTGCTGGGGGTGGGGCTGGCTTTGCGCGTAGGGCGCCGCTCGGTGCAGGAGGCCACCGTCTTTTTCCTCACGCAAGACGATAAGCTGTATGTACTCGACGCGAGGCAATTCCCCTATCAGGACTACCGTGCAGCCGGTTACGTGGCAAACGCCGCCAAAACCCAGCAGTTTCTGCAAAACCTGGCTGAAAAGCCGTTTTTGCCCGCAGCCGCCAGCGAAATTCGAAAAGTCGAGTCCATGCGGGAAAACCGCACCCACTATGCCCTTCGCTGTCAGGTATACCGCCCTCACCGGCCCGTTATGTGTCATACCTATCTGCTCGTAAAAGGCTACGAAGACGAAACGGCCTTACGGCACGAATTGATGCGCCGGGAAAGTTGGGAAACCGCACTCGATCCAAAAGAAAATCGCAATCCGCTTTTTCTGTTCCTGACTGGGCTTTTCTTTTGCTTTTTTGTAACCGGGTGCATCCTGAGTCATCCGGCTTTTCAACAGTGGCCCCAAGCTCTCTACTATCCGTTTTTACTGGCGGCCTTTGTGGCTTTCTTTTTCATCATTTATTTTCTCATCCGCCAACGCCGGGGCGAATAAAGAAAGGGGAAACTTATAAACAAAAGTGATATAACCCGCAATTTTTGCATGCTGAAAGGCCCCTTAGCGAAAAAAGGGTACGACTGGTGGTGGCATTCCTTTACCGCCGAACATATCAAAACCGGGGAACAAAAATCCTTTTACATCGAATATTTTCTGTGCAACCCTGCCCGGGCACAGCAGGAACCGGTGCTGGTCTGGAACGACCCCGCAGGGCGCCAAGCGGGCAAACGCCCTTCCTATTGCATGGTAAATGCAGGCTTCTGGGGCAAAGAAAAAGGCCAGCTCCACCGGTTTTTCCCATGGAGCCAGGTGTCCATTCCCCTAAATGAACCCCTACAGCTGCAAGTGCCCGACTGCACCTGTACCGAAACCCACATGACAGGCCGCATCACCGTCACCCCCGAACAGGCCGCCGCCCACCCGGAATGGATGAGCGACGCGGGGGATATGGCGTGGGATATTCACATTCACAAGCAAGTGGCCTATCATGTGGGGTACGGCGCTTCCAAATTTTTCCGCACCCTCAATGCCTTCGAGATGTTTTGGCATGCTGAAGGCATGAAAACGGCCTATGACGGCTGGCTCACCTGCAACGGGGAAACCTACCGTATCCGGCCCGAAACGTGCTATGGTTATGCCGATAAAAACTGGGGCGGTGATTTTACGTCCCCTTGGGTGTGGCTGTCTTCCAATGACCTGATCAGTACCCGTACCGGTCAGCGACTGACAAACAGCGTCTTTGAAGTGGGCGGCGGCAACCCCAAAGTGTTTGGCCTGGCGCTGGGCCGCAAACTGCTGGGTCAGTTCTACTACGAGGGGCGGGATTATGAATTTAATTTTAGCAAATTCTGGACGGGCAGCCGTACCTTTTTTGACTGTACCGAAACAGACACCCACCTGAAGTGGCACGTTGTGCAAACCACTTTCCGGGCCAAAATGGAAGTGGACGTCACCTGCCGGAAAGAGGATATGATTTTGATTCAATACGAATCCCCCGACGGCTATAAACGCCACACCCGCCTGTGGAACGGCGGCACCGGTTCGGGCAGCGTAAAGCTGTATGAAAAAAAGCATGGCCGCTGGGTGCTTCTTGACGAAGTAACAGCGGGCCATGTAGGTTGTGAATACGGAGTTTATTAAATCCCCCGCTATTCCATTTGGGGATTTGTCCCCCTATGCTGTAGATAATCATCAGCTTCTGCCCGGGTATGAAAAATCACCACTTGTTTTTCCCCCCGAACAGCCTGCAAGAGTTTTTCTAAAGAGGGCCTCTGGTCTTTTGCAAAGTCTTCAATCCATTGCCGGAATTCAGGATCAAATTCTTTTTCCACCCACGGCATATCTTCCCGCGGTTTTCCGATACGCGCCGCCGCCCCTTCCAAACACACCGAACAGGGGTAATCCAGCCAAAACACCGTATCGCAACGCTGCAACCGTTGGGGCAGCGTACGCAGGTAGTTGCCGTCTAAAATCCACTGTTCCTGGGAAAGGATGGAGAAAAGCCGGGCATCAAATGCTTCGGGGCTTATATGGGTACCGTCGGGCCTGTGCCAAATTTGATCCAAATAATAAAGCGGCAGCCCGGTGCGGTCCCGCAACGCGCGGGCCAGCGTACTCTTGCCCGACCCCGGACAGCCAACAATCAGTACACGTTTCATCCGTTCATTTCCTTCTTTTCCCACTCACGGAACGTATACCGTCCCCGGTGCCTGGTCTTTTCACCGTACTGAATAGCCTTTTGCGGGCATGCATTGATACAACGCAAACACTGGTAGCACGCTTTGCCCCAAACCGGCCGCCCGCTTTGCAGCGTAATGGTATGGGCTGGGCAGTTTTGTTCGCACAATCCACAGCTGATACAGTCGTCCGTCACAAAAAAAGAATTGGTGCGGCGGGCAAAACGGTTAAACCCAAAGTTGACCACCCCGGATTTTAGCCCCGGCAGCGACCCTTCTGTCACCTCATACACCGGCTGCCGTTCCCGAATCTGGCGGGCCATCGTAACGAGCGCTTGTTTTGCTTTTTTAATCTTCCGGCTGGCCGCGGCGAAATCATCCACCTGTTAACCAATTACGTAATTATTGGGCATCACCACGCTATAGCAGCTGCGCAGCGGATAGCATTTTCCCAGTTTTTTCATGGCCAGCCCCGCTTCTTCGCCACAGGTACAAACAGCAAACGAAAACGCGTCCGCCTGCTTTAGGGTTTTTACAAAATTCATCATGGGTTCCGGCACGCCCCAGGCGTAAATGGGAAAGACAAACCCCACCTGTTTTTCACCTGTTAGGTCCGGCGGCGTACTGATTTTTGTCACATCCCGGGCTTCATCTCCAGTCAGAGCTGCGATCTGCCCAGCCACCCACCGGGAATTCCCGGTACCGGAAAAATAAAAAATCATGTCGTTTTTGCCTTCCTTTCTCACGGTTTGGGCCATCCCTCGTAAAAAAGCTTATTTCTGTTTAGCCTGCTCCACAACATTCCGGTAAGGGCCGACGATGGCTTCGGTCATTTTCCCTTTCGCTTGTTTCTGTACCGACGGAATCGCCATCAGGCTGCCCACCAAACGCATCTGCCAAATGCGTTTTTTCTGTTTTTGGGGAAAATCATAAATGCCATGCTGTTTATAAAAACGGTGGTCGGCCTTCATCAGCCCCTGCATCACATAAATTAAGTCCCGGAAAATCTTCATACCGCCCACACCGTAAAAGTTAGCAGGACGGGTCACTTTTTTCTCCATGACAAACGCCAGGTTTTCCGCTACGGCACGGATGTCCTTTGCGGTATCCCCTTCATCGGTCGCCACCCCGCACAAGGTGTTGCCGCCCACTTCACTGCGTCCTTCGAGAATCATACGCAAATTTGATTCATACCGGTAATCGCCGCTTATCAGATACGCAATCGGCGTGCCGTGGGTCACCGTGCGGTGGCCGTTGCAGAACTGCCGGTCGTCAAAGCACTTAAAACTGGAATGGGTATAGTGATCCGAAATCGTAAACGCATACACAAACCCGTCTGCTGTTTGAATGGTTTTCCGCAAAAAGCGATCAAAGCCGCCTTTATATACACATTGCCCGGTCACGGCACACCCAAAGCACCCTAAACACCCACCGGCAAACGGGAACTGACGCACATTGACGACCCGGCTTTCGTACGGTAATACCGCGCGGAAATCCGCGATCATATGTTGCAGGTTTTCGTCATCCTGCGCGCAGTTTGTCACAATCACCACGTCTTTTCCCGTCTGTTTGGGTGTGGCGGGCAGGGTG
>CAJKJS010000079.1 GCA_905200265.1 uncultured Oscillospiraceae bacterium | reverse complement strand
CGGGCTGGACCAGCCGGTAGGAGCTGCCGCCATCAACCGAGTCCCGCGGCAAATGATTGAAAAGGAAGTCACCAAAGTACAAAAAAACTGCGGGTACATGGGGGGCTTATCCGTCACCATTGTGATTCCCGGTGGAGAGGAAGCGGCGAAAAAGACATTTAACCCGCACCTGGGGATTGAAGGCGGGCTTTCGGTACTGGGTACGTCGGGTATTGTGGAACCGATGAGCGAACAGGCCTTAATCGATACCATCGAAGTGGAAATCCGTCAGGCGGCCGCCAGTGGACACGATGCCCTGATTCTTACCCCCGGCCACTATGGCGAACTATTTTTGCAGCAGGACGCATGTTCCCTGACGGAAAAAAGGCCGGTGGTAAAGTGTTCCAATTTTATCGGAGACGCGCTGGATCTGGCGGCCCTTTATAAATTCAGGCAAGTACTGCTGGTTGGGCACATGGGAAAACTGATCAAACTGGCAGGGGGCATTATGAACACTCATTCCCGCTATGCAGACGGCCGTATGGAACTCATTTGTGCCCACGCCGCCGTGTGCGGTGCCTCACAGGACATTTGTCAGGCTTTGATGCAGGCCGCCACCACCGATGCGTGCCTGGAACTTTTAGAGAGTACAGGTTTGCGGGACGCTGTACTGAAAAGCTTGCTTATGGCAATGGATCAGCATCTTTCCCGCAGGGCCCAGGGATCCTTTCAGGTGGGGGCTATACTTTTTTCCAACGTATATGGCCTATTGGGCGAAACTGAACAGGCAAAGGAGATCATCACATCATGGCAATAAATAAAGGAATTTTTTACGGGGTGGGCGTAGGGCCTGGCGACCCGGAACTCATGACGGTAAAGGCCCTGCGGGTCCTAAAACAGTGTCCGGTCCTCGCATGCCCCCAAACCCGCAGCGGGGAGATGCTGGCCCTTGACATCGTAAAGGGAGGGATGGATGTTTCGGAGAAAACCATTGTGCCCTTACATTTTACCATGTCCCGGGATGAACAAGTGCAGAAAGCAGCGCACCGCAAGGCGGCTGAACAAGTAGCTCAGTATCTGGAAAACGGGCAGGATGTGGCCATGCCCAATTTAGGGGATGTGTCGATTTACTCCACCTTTTGCTATCTGATGGAAGAAATCCGGGCCATGGGGTATGAAACCCGTATGGTGGCCGGCGTGCCCAGCTTTTGTGCTGTGGCAGCCCGGTTGGGGATCAGTTTGACCGAAATGAATACACCCCTTCACATTGCGCCGGGCAGCGCTGAGCTTTCCGACGTGCTTGCCTGGCCGGGCAGTAAAATTTTGATGAAATCCGGCAGGCAAATGCCCGGGGTACTGGAGGCTATCGAAGAAAAAGATTTGCTTTCAAAAAGTGCCATGGTACAAAACTGTGGCCTGCCAAACGAAAAGGTATATGAAACCTTACAGGATTTTCCCAAAGAAGAGGCGGCAGGTTATTTTGCCACTGTGATTGTAAAGGAGTAAAAGCGATATGGTACATTTTGTCGGCGCCGGTCCCGGCGCGCCTGATTTGATCACTCTGCGCGGTGCAAAGCTTCTGCGTGAAGCCGACTGCATTATTTATGCCGGCAGTTTAGTGAACCCGGAGTTGCTGGAGCAGGCAAAAGAAACCTGCAAAATCTATAACAGCGCTACCATGACGCTGGAAGAAGTGCTCGCTGTGATGGAACAAATGGAAGCAGCGGGGAAAACCACTGTGCGCCTGCATACCGGGGACGCCAGTTTATACGGCGCCATCCGCGAACAGATGGATGCCCTGGAAAAAAAGGGGATTCCCTATGACGATACACCGGGGGTCTCCAGTTTTTGTGGGGCGGCAGCGGCGCTGGGGGCGGAATACACGCTGCCCGGCGTCAGCCAAACGTTGATTATTTCCCGTATGGCGGGCCGCACGCCGGTGCCGGAAGGGGAGGCCCTTTCGTCCCTGGCGCAGCATGGGGCGTCCATGGTGCTGTTCCTTTCTTCCGGATTGCTTCAGCAGGTACAGGACGAACTACTCCGGGGCGGGTATGCACCCGAAACCCCGGCGGCCATTGTGTACAAAGCCACCTGGCCCGATGAAAAGGTGGTGCGCTGCACGGTGGGCACCTTGGCCCGTCGGGGCGAAGAAGAGGGCATACGCAAGACGGCCCTCTTGCTGATTGGTGGTTTTTTGGGTACAGAGTATGAGCGCAGCCGCCTGTATGACCCCACATTTACGACGGAATTCCGTCAGGGGCAGCCGGATTGATTTAAGTTCCAACGGGAAAAGAGGAGAAACGATGAATCTGGCTTTTCTTTCGTTTACGGATGAAGGGGAGAAACTCGCGCATAGGCTAGCAAAAATGCTGGGGGGTTCTGTGATGCGCTGTGGCCGGCCCCTTTCTTTGCGGGAGTGGACCCGTCAGCATTTTTCTTCCGATAGTGGGCTTATCTTTGTCGGTGCCGTAGGCATCGCGGTGCGGGCCATTGCCCCGTATGTCAATAAAAAATGGACCGATCCGGCGGTGGTAGCGGTGGACGAAGGCGCCCACTTTGCGGTACCCCTACTATCAGGGCATTTGGGTGGAGCCAATCACCTGGCCCGTCGCATACAGGAGGTGTGCGGCGCGCAGGCGGTGATTACCACGGCAACCGATGTTCACGGCACTTTTGCCGTGGACGAATGGGCCCGCTGCCAGGGCCTCTCGGTGGAAAACCCTACCCGCATCCGAGCAGTATCCGGAAAAATCCTGGCGGGGGGCACCGTGACCGTACAAAGCCGGTGGCCTATTCTTGGTGATTGTCCATTGGGGGTGGCCCTTTGTACCGGTCCCGGGCCCGATGTGCAGGTGGATATACAAAAAAAAGACGATACAGCTGCCCTTTGTCTGGTGCCCAATATCGTGGTGCTGGGAATCGGCTGCCGGAAGGGCACTTCCTTTTCCGCGCTGGAAACCGCGTGGGAACAGTTTTCCCGGCACGCAGGGCTGTATGAATCCGCCGTTTGTGCGGTTAGCAGCATCGATTTAAAAAAGGACGAGCCGGGATTACTGGCTTTTTGCCGGCACCATGGATGGCCTTTTATGACCTTTCCGGCCGACGCATTGCGGCAGGTGCCGGGCACATTTACCCCTTCTTCTTTTGTAGAAAAGGTGACAGGGGTCGACAATGTGTGCGAACGCAGCGCTGTAGCAGCCAGTGGGGGAGAGATAGTCATCCCCAAATGGATAGGGGATGGCGTGACCCTGGCGGCGGCTCTAAAACCTCTCGCGCTTTCCTGGCGTTGGCAGGATGAACCGGTGATACAAGCACCGGAATGATAAATATAGAAAGAAGAGGATCACAAAATGCATACGCTTTTTGTTGTGGGGATTGGCCCCGGTGGGGTCGAGTTTATGACGGAACAGGCCCGAAGCGCCATGGAAAAAGCCGACGTATTGTGCGGTTATACAGTTTATATCGATCTGGTAGCTCCCCTGTTCCCGGGAAAAGAAACGTATACGTCCCCCATGAAACAGGAAATCGAGCGCTGCCGCTGGGCACTGGAAACGGCCCAAAAGGGCAAAGATGTAGCCTTTATTTGCAGTGGGGATGCCGGTGTGTACGGTATGGCGGGGCTGCTGCTGCAATTAGCGCCGAAATATCCCGAGGTCGATATTCAGGTGGTGGCCGGGGTAACGGCAGCCCTGTCGGGGGGCGCCGTGCTGGGGGCTCCGCTGGGGCATGATTTTTGTGTGATTTCGCTGTCGGATCTGCTCACCCCGTGGAATGTCATCGAAAAACGGCTGCGCTGTGCAGCATGGGGCGACTTTTGCTTGTGTTTATATAACCCCAGTTCCCGCAAACGCGCCGGGTATCTGCAAAAGGCCTGTCAGATTCTGATGGAAGAGGGGAAATCCCCCGAAACCGTGTGCGGGTGGGTGCGCAATATCGGGCGGGAAGGCCAGTGTGCAAAGGTACTATCTCTTCAGGAACTGGAAAAGGAACAGCTTGATATGTTTACAACCGTATTTATCGGTTCTTCGTCCACTCAGGCAATCAACGGGTGCATGGTTACACCCCGGGGGTATGAACAAAAATGCGCGTGGTAATTTTCAGCGGCACCACAGAAGGCCGGGCCCTTTCGGAAGAAACGGTGCGTTTAGGACTGGAAACCGTGGTGTGCGTGGCCACCGAATATGGCCGTACCCTACAGGAAGAACATCCCGGCGCCAAAACGCTTACAGGCCGACTGGATGCACCGGCGATGGAAAAGGTGCTGGAAGGGGCCGCCTTATGTGTGGACGCAACACACCCTTATGCCAGGGAAGCGAGCCGGAATATTGTGGCAGCAGCTAAAAAAACGTCGGTTCCTTATAAGCGGCTAGTGCGCCCGAAAAGCCTGCTGCCCGATAAGTGCCAGATGGTGGAAAGCGCCACAGAGGCCGCTAGGGTACTCGAAAAAACCACCGGGAACATTTTGCTTACCACCGGGGTAAAAGAACTGGGCGCATTTTCGCGATTAAACCCAAACCGGCTTTTTCCCCGGGTATTGCCCAGTAGGGAGAGTATCCGCCTGTGTGAAGAAAACGGTATCCCGCAAAGCCATATCATTGCGATGCAGGGGCCGTTTTCCCGGGGGCTCAACCGGGCGCTGATGGAACAGTTTGCGATACGCTGGCTTGTCACCAAAGACGGCGGTGCAGCAGGGGGATTCCCGGAGAAAATCGAGGCAGCCCAGGATCTACAGGTGCCGGTGCTGGTCATTCGCCGGCCCGAAGAAACCGGCGACACCTGGGATGAAATTATAAAGAAGTGTAAGGAGCTGATGGCATGCAGGTGACCTTAGCCGCCATGGGGGGCGGTTGTTTTGATACCCTGACAAAAGAGGGCCTAGACGTACTCCGGCAGGCCACCTGCCTGATTGGGGCACGGCGTCTGCTGCAAAATTTGCCCGATTTTTGCACCTCATGCCGCGTGGCAGCCACCCGGCCCGGCGATATCGTGCGCACGATCGAAGAAAACGGGGACAAAACCTGTGCGGTGCTTTTTAGCGGTGATACCGGCTTTTATTCCGGAGCCCGGGCCCTGATTCCGCAGCTTGCGGAAAAGAAAATTCCCTATCAGCTGCTGCCAGGAATTTCCAGTGTACAGCTATTTGCGGCGGCGATTCATAGACCGTGGCAGGACTGGCTGCTTTTCTCGGCCCATGGTACCGCGGCCAATGCCGTTGGCGCCGTTATGCAGGGAAAACCGGCTTTTTTCCTTACCGGTGGTGAAAGGAGCGCCGCTTCCCTGTGCGAGCAGTTGGTGCAGGCCGGATTGGGGACTTTGCCGGTTACGGTAGGAGAAAATCTTTCTTACCCGTCCCAGCGCATTTGGCAGGGCACGGCGGAGCACGGCGCAAGGGAGAATTTTGCCCCGCTGAGTGTTCTGCTTTTAGAACCGGCGCCTCATGTGATGCATCACACCCCGGGGTTCCCCGATTCCTTCTTTTTGCGGGGGGACGTGCCCATGACAAAACGGGAAGTGCGCGCCAGTATTCTTTCCATTCTCTCCCCGAAAAAGGACGAGATTCTGTGGGATATCGGGGCTGGAACCGGCAGCGTGAGCGTAGAAATGGCGCTGCAAGCTTTTATGGGGCGCACCTATGCGGTGGAGTGTAACGAAGAAGCCCTTACGCTTATTGAGAGAAATCGGGAAAAACTAGGGGCGTGGAACCTGCACGTCGTAAGAGGCAAAGCGCCGGAAAGATTGGACACGCTGGAAACACCGGATGCTGTTTTTATTGGCGGAAGTAAAGGAAATATGGAACCGATCCTGTCCCTGATTCGGACGAAAAACCCGAAAGCACGCCTTTGCATTTCCGCTATTTGTATTGAGACGCTGTATCAGGCGGTGCGGGCTTTAGAAGAAAACGGGTGGCAGGCAGAAGTCACACAGATCAGCGTCAGCCGCAGCCGACCGGCCGGTTCGCTGCATCTGATGGCGGCCCAAAACCCGGTCTTCCTCATTGCGGGGGTGCCGGTATGATTGCTTGTATGGTAGCAGCGCCGTCTTCCGGCAGCGGAAAAACGGCGGTGACCTGTGCACTTTTAGCCCTATTGGCCCGGCGGGGCCTTGCGCCCTGTGCGTTTAAATGCGGCCCTGATTACATTGATCCCATGTTCCACCGTTCTGTGCTGGGGGTGGAAAGCCATAATGTAGACCTGTTTTTTTCTTCAGAAAGCTTTTTGCGGCAGCATTACGCCCGGCACTGCGCCGGACATCGGGCTGTCGTATGTGAAGGCGTGATGGGTTTTTATGATGGGATGGGCGGCACCACCAGCCAGGCCAGTGATTGGCATGTGGCCCACACACTGGATGTGCCGGTTCTTCTGGTCATCCGGCCCCGGGGCGCTAGTTTGACTCTGGCGGCCCAGATTCGAGGATTGTGTGCGTTTCGGGAACAGAGCTATATTCGGGGCCTTTTCCTCAATGACTGTTCCCTCATGTTGTACCGATCGCTGGCTCCTATGCTAGAAAAGGAAACCGGCCTGCCGGTTTTGGGATACTTGCCCCACAGAGAGGAAGCGGCGTTCGAAAGCCGTCATCTGGGGCTTTACACTGCCGGGGAAATCCGTGATTTGCAGCAGCGCATCAGCCTTTTGGCT
>CAJKJS010000078.1 GCA_905200265.1 uncultured Oscillospiraceae bacterium | reverse complement strand
CGGTATCGTGGCGGCTCTGCGCCAAGAGAGCCCTTTATACTTTGATGTACATTTAATGGTCAGCCGGCCGCTGGATTTTGTGCCCGCTATGGTCAAAGCCGGCGCTGATCTAATTACCTTTCATGTAGAAAGTGAAAGCCCGGTAAAAGAAACCTTGCAGGCCATTCATGAAGCCGGGTGTCAGGCAGGGCTTGTCCTAAAACCCGGTACGCCGGCTCAAGCGGTTCGGGACATGTTGCCCCTTTGTGATGTGGTACTGGTTATGACCGTTGAGCCTGGTTTTGGTGGACAAACTTTCATGGAAGATATGATGCCCAAAGTGGCACAGCTTAAAAAATGGGCTCCACAAGTTCTGGTGGAAGTAGATGGAGGAATCAACCCCCAAACGGCAGTTAAGTGTGTGAAGGCGGGAGCCGATGTGTTAGTAGCGGGGACCAGTGTTTTCCGGGCACCCGATGTTAAAGAGGCCATTGAGGCATTAAAACAGCCGGTGAAAGCTTAACGTTCCGTGTTCTTGTAACCACGCGGCTTCACAGGGACTGAGCTGCCGGCACGTGGCAAATTCTCCGCACAGGCGAGATAGAGAACCAAACCGCCGCATGGGAAGGGAAAGTAGCAAAAGGGTTTTACCCGTCAAACGATAAATTTCGGCTTGCCCATGTAGGGCCGGTTCCCGGCAAAGCTGGCCCCATAAAGATAAAAAAGCATCGTCTTCCGGAATCTGACAGCACAAATACCGGTATTTATTTTTTAGGCGAAACCGGCGTGCGGGTGGAAGCAAAAACCAGAATAACATTTCGCCCCCAGGCAGTAAGACAGAGCGGGCCTGCACGGTACCGGTCAATGGAAACCGGCGAAACCGGCGGCACGCTTCACTAAGCAATCGGGCACACACCAAACGGTAGCGGTGATCCGAAAGATTGCGTTCAAACAAACCCAGGCGGGTGGCCTCCTGGTGGGTGAGCAAGATCAGCAGGCGGCCGGTTTGCATACGTTGCATTTTCAAAAGGAGAACACCTCCATTTTTTGAGGCTGACAGCAAACATTTAGAAAGGGGAAAGGACCCATGGATCAAAAAAACACGGCAATACCCACGACGCAATCGGGGAATGCCAGTCAACGGGATTGGTTACTGGTGTTACTAGCCATTACGATCCTCCCCTGCGTATATTACGGGGAACGAGTGGGGTTGGTGCTGGGCGTATCGTTGCTTTCTGCCGTAGTGGGAACGGCTGCGTTTCGGTTAATCCGTGGCATTCGGGATATTCCAGACCTTTCTTGCCTGACGGTTGGCATGATAGTAGGACTCATGTTGCCCGTCAATGTACCGCTGTTTATCCCGGCACTGGCCTCTCTGTTTGCGGTATGTGTATGCCGGGAGGCCTTTGGCGGCCAGCATTATGTGTTCCACCCAGCAGCAGCGGGATTAGCGCTGGTTACGGTGCTGTGGCCCGAAACCGTCTTTTCTTACTATGATATGAAAGCCGGCGGCGGTGTGACTCTGTGGGAAGGGGTCTGTACCGTGACGCAATCGCCTGCGGCTTCGCTAAAAAAGGGAATCGTGTCGGATCTACAGCCCTTTGATATGCTGTTTGGCCGGTATGCGGGGCCCATGGGAGCCACGGCGGCGGTGGTAATTGTAGCGGGATTCTTATTTTTACTGGTCAGGCGGCGCATTGATTTTCGTATGCCGATGGGCATGCTGCTTACCGCTTCAGCGGTAGCGTGGTTCTGGCCCAGAATTCCCCTTTCCTCTCTGACAAGTTTAAAATCCGAACTGCTGGGCGGCGGGATTTTGTTTGTGCTGTGTTTCATGGTAACCGATCCCGTTACAGCCCCGAAAACCAAAGAGGGACGGTTTCTGCTTGGCTTATTGGGAGGATTTTTATTGATGGGATTGCAGTATGGTGGTGCCTATGAACAAGAAGGCGTCTTTGCGGTTTTACTGCTCAATGCCCTGACACCGCTGACAGACCAGTTGGTGGAAAAAGTGAAAAATCGAAAAGGAGGGGACGGTCATGGCGAAAAGCCGCATCGAAAGAAGAAGAGCGCAACTGAGACGGCGTAAATATGCGCGTCAGCTATGGAACGCTTTTGAAGGTCCCCTTTTTACAAGAAACGCGGTGCTGACCGCCGGTCTTGGAGTTTTTCCCATTTTAGCAGGAGCGAATGGCTGGGAATCGGCCCTGGCCCTGTGTCTGTTGTGTGTGGTGACCATGGTGCCGGTATGTCTTCTTAGCAGCCTCATCGGCCAGCGGCTGCCCATTTGGCTGCGGCCGCCCATTTCGGTCGTATTGGCGGCGGCCCTTTTGTGGCTGGTTCATGTATGGCAGCCGTGGCTATTGCGTACCACCGGAGAAGTGGGATGCTTAATGGCAGTGGGAAGTGTGATGCTATCGCATGCATCGGATTATGCGCCGGGTCATGTGCTGATGGGCACATTAGCCGATTCACTGGGAGCCGCTTTTGGATTTGGCGCTGTGGCCGTCATAGTAGGTGGCCTTCGTACGTTGCTGGCTGGTTCCGTATGGTGGCAGCAGGGAGACGTGTGGGGAATTGTTCCCAGTGAAGTAGCGGCTCAGCCTTTCTTTGGGCTTTTGTTACTAGGTGTTCTGGCTGCCGCCCTGCAAAAAGGGAACCAGGTGCGCCGTAAGTGGGCAAAAAGGAGGGAAGAGTCATGAACGAAGCGGTGATCTGCCTTTTAACGGCTTTAGCAGCGTTTACGACGGAGAATTTGCTTCTGTCCGGTGGAGCGGGCCTTTCCCGCCTGTTGCGTACGTCGCGCAAAAGTAAAACTCCGTTTTTGTACGCGGGACTTGTAACCGTATTTTCTCTTCTTACCTACTCAACTTCTTGTTTTATTCAAAGTTTTTTAAACCCTTTGTATACAGAGCCGGTGGTGTTGACCCTCACGTATGCGGTGAGTTGCGCGGTGTGGTATCTGCTGGGTATGCTGATTCTGTCCGCGGCGGTTCCCCATTTTTTCCAGAAAGTTGACCAGATGATGCCCACCGCTGCCATTAACACGGTGGTGATGGCTTTGCCATTTGTGGCTGTTATGCGAGAATGGAACTTCTGGCAGGGCGCCCTATACTGTGTGGGAACGGGGGCCGCTTTTTATCTGGCCATTTGTATGTTAGCGCCGGTGTGGCCTAAACTGTATGATGAACAGATTCCTCGGGCTTTGCGGGGATTGCCGGCAGCCTTTCTGTTTTTAGGATTATTGGCACTGGGGCTCATGGGCTTTACCGGTAGCACACTGTTTTGGAACTGAATGTGCAGGTAGGGATGGGAAAGGAGAAGAAAACATGGAAGAACTGGTGATTTTTGACGACAATGAGTTTTTGGTCCGTATGCGGGATACGGCCGAACCGTATCTCATGGCACGACGGGAAGACGTGTGGTTTACCCGTCGCCCGGGAGAAAAACTCCACGGGGTGTTATATCGCGCGGACGGGAATGAACAAAACCCGGTGAAGGGAACCGTGGTGGTCGCTCATGGGTTTACAGAAAGTGCGGAAAAATACCGGGAAGTGGCGTACCTGTTTTTGCAGCATGGGTATTCCTGTGCGCTCATCGATCACCGGGGACACGGCCATTCCTACCGGGAGGTACCCCAGGGGCCGCTGACCCATGTGGGCCGGTTTGAAGATTACGTGCAGGACCTTCTATACTTTGCACGTTTTATTGGCGCAAAAAAACAGATGGCAAAGCCGCTTTTTCTGTTTTCTCACAGTATGGGGGGCTGTATTGCAGCCGGTGCGCTGGAAGCCGATCCCGGTCTATTTCAGAAAGCCATTTTGTCTTCTCCGATGTTGTCGATTCGTCTGAATAACCTGCCGGAAACGCCTACCTACGTGGCGGCTACTCTCATGTCGTTGCTGGGCCAGCGCAAACGCTCGGTAACGGGAGAGGTGTTTAAACCTGAAGCGAATTTTGCTGCCAGCTGCGATACCTGTGAGCAGCGGTATTTATATTATCACGAACTGTGCGTGCAGGACCCGTACCTGCAAAATTGTTCGCCCACATTTGGGTGGGTGCAGGCCTCGATTCGTGCAACCCGGGATGTACGGCGGCCGGAAAACTGCCGTCGGATTAAGGCGCCCGTGTTGCTTTTCTCAGCGGAAAAAGATATTTGGGTTACAGAACGGGGCCAGCGAGAATTTATTCGCCGGGTGCCAAAGGGGCTGTTTTTCCGTATGTCTCATACCAAACATGAAATCTTTATGAGTAAACGTCCGGTACTACAGCTGTATTGGCAGCGCATTTTTGCCTTTTTGGAAGGGCAAGAAAATCAGAAATACCTGCGCGCCCGCAAAGTGCGCAGTCAAAAAGCCCGTCTGGTCCGGTGATGGACCCTAACGGGCTCTTTTAAGAAAGGAGACAAAAAGTATGACCATCAGCTACCGTCCCGACTATCCCCGCCCCCAACTGGTGCGGGATACATGGGACAACCTAAACGGGCCTTGGGATTTCGCCTTTGATGACGATGACCGGGGCGAACGGGAACATTGGGAGCAGGGCTTACCTTCCTCCCAAATTATTCAAGTCCCGTTTTCCTATGAAACAGAAAAAAGTGGCGTAGGTGACACGACGTTTCACCCTGTGGTATGGTACAGCCGGACGATTCAGGTACCGGAAGAAACCTTACGGGGGAACCGGGTGATGTTACACCTGGAAGGGTGCGACGATGAAGCCCGGGTGTGGGTAAACGGTACCTTTGCCGGGAGTCACCGGGGTGGATACACCCGTTTTTCACTGGATGTGACGGCCTGGGTGAAACCGGGAGAAAACCGTATTACGGTGCGAGCCAGCGACAGCATGGACCCGGCGCAAATGCGCGGCAAACAGCGGTGGGTGCCTGAAAGTTTTACCTGCTGGTATGTGCAAACTACCGGGATATGGAAAACCGTATGGCTGGAATATGTACCCCAGTGTGCGGTGACCGAATTGCAGATAACACCCCTATGGACCAAAGGGAGTGTGGAGCTAAAAGGAAAGGTGGAGGCTCCCAAAACTGCGCAAGAAGTAACCCTACAAGCCGAGGCCTTTTTCGAAAATGTACGGGTTAGCTGTGTGCAAGTTCCGGTGCCGGTAACCACAGGGCAGTTCCATGTGGTCATGGATTTGCTTTCGGAACCTGACGACCGGTATCCCTGGGGGCTGCATCCCTGGACGCCGGAGGACCCCGCGCTGTATGATTTGCATCTAACGGTGCGGCAAGCTGGTGCTGTACAGGATGACGTATGGTCGTACTTTGGGCTGCGGGAAATCCGAACCCAGAACGGACAGGTACTTTTAAATGGCGAACCGTTGTACCAGCGGCTGCTGCTGGATCAAGGGTACTGGGAAGAATCGGGCCTGACGCCGCCGGATGAGGCTGCTTTGCAGGAAGACATTGAAAAAACCTTACAGCTGGGTTATAACGGGGTGCGCAAGCACCAAAAAGTAGAGGACGAGCGATTCTTCTACTGGGCGGATGTAAAAGGGCTATTGGTTTGGTGTGAAGCACCTTCGGCTTATACATTTGGGGCAGAAGCGGTGCAATCGTTTGCAACCCGTTGGACAGAGATTGTACGGCAGTATGAAAATCATCCCAGTATTATTACATGGACGCCATTTAACGAATCCTGGGGGGTCGGACAAATTAAGACGGACTCCGCCCAACAACACTTTACCCAGGCGATTTACCATCTGACCAAATCTCTGGACCCCATGCGGCCGGTGATTGTCAATGACGGGTGGGAACATACCGTATCGGACATTCTGACCCTGCACGATTATGAAGCGGACGGCGCACGCTTTTTGGCACGGTATACTCGCTTTTTTGAGCAGATCCGGCAAGGTGAGGTATACCACAACGGCTTTAAAGCGGCTTTAGCTGATACGTTCACGTATCAGGGACAACCGATCATCATTAGTGAATACGGCGGGATTGCGCTGCAAGACAGCGAAAATGGCTGGGGCTATGGTGATAAAGTCCAGGGAGAAGAGGCATTTTTGCGCCGGTTTGGCTCTATTACCAAGGCGATCCGGCAGATTCCCCAAATTGTGGGTTATTGTTATACGCAAATTACCGATGTACAGCAGGAACAAAACGGTCTAATGGATATGCAGCGGCATTTCAAAGTGGACCCCGAAAAAATTCGGGCCATCAATACCGAACCAGTGGACCCTGAAAGCGGCCTGTATCGGTAATGTAAGGCGAAAAAGGGGTTCCCCTAGGGAGGAACCCCTTCTTTGTTTTGTAAGCCCCATCGATCGATGGGCAGAGAGGAGACATATATGAATGTAATCCCCTTTTTAACCCGTGCGGAGAAAGCTTTGCTTGCCACCCAGCGGCACAACTGGGAGCATGGTACGGCCATGCAGGCATTCTTGGAAGCGGGCCGTATGGATATAGTTATTCCCATGGCCCGGGAAGCCGTGTACCGTCAGTTACCCGATGGCCGTCCGGCGGGGATGGAACCGCTGGACGGTGTGGTGGACCCCTGTGCCTGTGGGGAGGGAATCCTGCGGGCCTGGCAGGAGACAGGGGACAAAACGTTAGAAAAAGGCTTGCAGGCATTAAAACAATGGGTCCATTTCTGGAGTTGTTTCTCCAAGGAGTCCATATCGTTATGCTTGAATTTCAAT
>CAJKJS010000077.1 GCA_905200265.1 uncultured Oscillospiraceae bacterium | reverse complement strand
ATACCCCACAGCCCAACGGTCCCCCCTAACAGGATAAAAAGCAGCCTTAGTAAAGCCAAAGGTTCATACAAACTGGGAATCGTATAGCTGCACACGGCTGAAATGGCGACAATCAGCAGCGTGGGACCACTAATAAAGCCGGCATTGATGGCTGTTTCACCAATTACAAGGGCACCTACAATACTGATCGTCTGGCTTAAACTGCGTGGCACCCGCAAACCGGCCTCTCGCAGGACTTCATACAGGATTTGCACGATAAACGTTTCGGCTATAATGGGGAACGGTGTTTGAATTTGTGCCTGTGCCACTTTCATCAGTAGGGTCATGGTAAACAATTCCGGATGGAACGTACACACACTGACAAACACGCCGGGGGCCAGCATGGCCACAAAAAACGAGAAAATCTTTAAATACCGGGCAAAAGCAGCAAACGACGGCCGAATGGCGTAATCGTCAAAACTCTGGAAATTTTCAATGAATAAAAATGGCACCAACAACACATTGGGGGTTCCGTTGATCAAAATGGCCACCCGGCCCTCTTCGATTTTTCCGCAGACGGTATCCGGCCTTTCCGTCAGGCCTACTCCGCTAAAGATGCCGCTGCCGTGTAAAAAGGGGGTGAGGAAGCCCGCCGCCAATGTGTCATCCAGCGGTATCTTTTGCAGCTTATCCCGAATCTTTTGTAAAAGAGTTGGGTCTACTTTTCCTTCCATATAGCAAAGGGCCACCTGGGTACGGCTTTCCTTACCCACTGTCATGGATTCAAAACGAAGCTTTGGCGTACGAAGCCGCCGGCGGATCATGGCCGCATTCATTTGGACCGATTCAATAAACCCTTCCCGGGACCCCCGCTGCATGACTTCATTGGATGGTTCATCCACCCCACGCAAAGGAAAGCCCTGCACGCCAAACGCCAGCACAAACGAGGCTCCGTCCATGAGGAGCAGTGCAAACCCGGCCATGAGCAGTTCGAGGCCCATTTGCAAGCTGGTAATTTCCTTTTGTTCCACGGCAGCTAACGCGTGGTCGCGTATATAGCATAGTTTCTCCTGCCCGGTGAGCTGCAACACCGGCGCTGCCAAAATAGGCTGTAGAATGCTCTGGGCCACCGTTTGTTTATTTGTCAACCCGTCAATGGTAATGAGGGCCGCCAGTGTTTCCCCCACCCGAAACGTCCGGGGCAGATAATCCATAGAATCGCCAAATAATTCTTTGAGCCGGGCTAAATTTTCCGGTAATGACCGGGCAAACCGTTCTTCCTGTTCTTTCAAAATATCCGCCTCCCTTTCCCCTATTGTGCAGCATAGCTTCCCTGTTTATACCATGCATAATGCGGGCAAAGCCCGTACACAATGGCATAGAAGGGAGGCAGATAGCTATGACCATTTCACTTATACGCACTTGCATTCTCTACATGGTCATTTTAGCAGGGATGCGTCTCATGGGAAAACGGCAGATTAGTCAGCTGCAAACCAGTGAACTGGTCGTTACCCTGCTGATTTCTGATATTGCAGCGGTTCCCATGCAGGATACGGGACAGCCCCTTGTCAGCGGATTGATCCCGATTTTATGCCTCATTACGCTGGAGCTGTTTATCTCCTTTACCATGATGAAAAGCAGCCGGTTTCGAAGAATGCTCTGCGGCAGCCCGGTGGTCATCATCGAAAACGGAAAACTACGGGTGAAAGAAATGAAAGCCTTGCGCATGACACTGGAAGATCTCTTTGAAGAACTGCGCACCAAAGATGTCTTTTCCCTATCAGACGTGGCTTTTGCCATTGTAGAGACCAACGGTACTGTGAGTATCATCAAAAAACCGGAAAAAAATCCGCCTACGGCCGCCATGATGCAGCTGAAAAACGATGACCCTTTGTTTGAAGCGGTTATTATCCATGACGGAAGTTTTTCTCCGTTTGGCCTTTCGTTTTGCGGCAAAGATCAGGCTTGGGCCGAAGCTATTCTACGTCGGAAAAAAGTGACGGTTCAGGATGTCTTCCTCATGACATCGGACCCCAGTGGACATTATACCCTCATTATGAAGGAGGATGCCTCATGAAACGGCTATGGGCTGCCTGGATCTTAACCCTTGTCCTGCTGGGAACCTGTTGGTGGGGCATGCGGACCGCTCACCTTGGGGCAAGTGAAATGGAAGAAGCGCTTACTTCCATTGAACAGTCGATTGAAGCCGGTGACATAACGCAGGCCTGCGAACAAAGTCAGGCGCTTAACGAGCAATGGGACGCCCTGCATCGGGTCTTGTGCCTGTTTTTGAGCCATACAACCCTGGAACAAATTGACCAAAACCTGGCCGCACTGCCCCAGTATCTACAGCAGGAAGAATCGGGCCTGGCACTGGCTGCCTGTGCCCGGTTACTGGATCAAACCGATAATCTGCGAGACAGTGAAGCCTTACTACTCGAAAATATTCTGTAAAAGAAAAAGGACGCAGCCCTCCTTACAAAAAGGAGAGTTGCGTCCTTCTTATTTTTACCATAACAGCGTCAGCAGCCAGATAAGCAATCCCAATCCTACCAAAAAAGCCAGGCCTATCAGTAAGGCCGCTGTCAGTGCCGCAAATACATACAACCGGCGTTCCTGATGAGTGAACGGCAAAGGATCGGGTCCTTTCCCTTCCGAAGGCTCCCGGTTCTGTTCTGTTATTTTTTTACTCCGAAACGGCGAAGACGGCGTCAGATCGCTCATATCCGCAATGGTGCGGCCGTCGTCATCGTCGTATTTTTTCTGATATCGTGCCATTATTTATCGTACAAATGGCATACCACGTAATGTCCGGGTTCCACTTCGCGCTGTACCGGTGCTTCATGCTTGCAGCGTTCCATGCAGTTGGCACACCGGGTGTGGAATTTGCATCCCTTTGGCGGGTTAGCCGGGGACGGGATGGAGCCTTCCAGCACGATACGGTTCATTTTTGCCTTCGGGTCCGGCACCGGAATGGCCGAGAACAGGGCTTTGGTATACGGGTGCAGAGGCGAACGGAAAATGTCATCGGTTGCACCGTATTCTACCAGGTTACCCAGGTACATAACACCCACCGTGTCGGAAATGTGCTCAACAACCGACAGGTCGTGGGAAATGAACAAGTACGTCAGCGAATATTTTTCCTGCAGGTCTTTGAGCAGGTTGATGATCTGCGCCTGAATCGATACGTCCAGAGCCGAAACCGGTTCGTCGCACACCACAAATTCAGGGTTTAACGCCAAGGCACGGGCAATGCAGATACGCTGCCGCTGGCCGCCGGAAAATTCGTGGGGATACCGGGCTTTGTGGAACGGCTGCAAACCGCAGTTGTCCATGATCTGGTCGATATAATCGTTAAAATCTTCTTTCGGCACCAGATTATGTTCCCGCACGGCTTCGCCGATAATTTCACCGACCGGCAAACGAGGCGACAGGCTGGAGAACGGGTCCTGGAAGATAATCTGCATTTTGGTACGCATAGCGCGCATCTGTTTCGGCGTCAGGTCGTACACTTCCTGACCGTTAAACAGCACCTGGCCACCGGTCTTTTCGCCATACAGGCGCAGGATAGTACGGCCTGTGGTCGTTTTGCCACAACCGGATTCCCCTACCAGGCCCATTGTGGTACCGCGCTTGAGGTTGAATGTTACGCCGTCTACGGCTTTTACGACCCCTTGCTTCTGCCCCAGGCTACCCTTGATGGGGAAATACTTTTTCAGGTTATTGACCATCAGGAGGTACTGGGGGTCATACGTCACCGGTGTAAAGTCCTTATCCGTTGTTTTGGCTTTTTTCAGTTCTTTAGACTGTGCATCACGTGCCATTACTTCTCCTCCTTCCGGTCATAGTACCGATAGCAGCTGACTTTGTGCGTATCAGACAAGCTGATTTCACAGGGATATTCACCGTTGCAGGCGTCGATACACATTTCGCAGCGGTCTTTAAAATAGCAGTAGTTAGGCATGTTGATGGGGTTCGGCACCTTACCGGGAATGGAGTAAAGTTTATCCACTTTTTTGCCAACCACAGGCTTCGACGCCATCAGGCCGATGGTATAAGGATGAGCCGGATGTTCGAAAATTTCTTCCGCCGTGCCTTTTTCCACAACGCGGCCTGCGTACATAACCACCACATAATCGGCCATTTCCGCAATAACGCCCAGGTCATGGGTAATCAGCATAATCGAAGAATTGATCTTATCTTTCAACTGACGCAGCAAGTCGAGAATCTGGGCCTGAATGGTCACGTCCAGAGCCGTTGTCGGTTCGTCCGCAATGATAATCCGCGGGCTGCAAGCCAGTGCCATAGCGATCATCACGCGCTGCCGCATACCACCACTCAGTTCATGAGGGAACATCCGGTATACGCCCCGGCTGTTGGCAATGCCTACCATTTCCAGCAGCTGAATCGTGCGTTCACGAATTTCTTCCTTGCTTTTGCCTTCCCCATTATGCAGGGCGATAACTTCGTCTACCTGATCCCCAATGCGGAATACAGGGTTAAGGGACGTCATGGGTTCCTGGAAAATCATGGACATATAATTGCCGCGGAGCATCTGCATTTTCTCCGTGGGCATTTTGGTAACGTCATATGCCTTATCGCCCAGGTTCAAACGAATTTCGCCATCGACGATCTGGCCCTGGGGACGCTGAAGCAGCTGCATTAGGGACAAACTGGTTACCGATTTCCCGCAACCGGATTCACCTACAACACCCACCGTTTTGCCGATAGGCACTTCGAAGGTTACACCGTCTACCGATTTGACCGTACCCGCATCGGTAAAGAAATAGGTGTGCAGATTATCAAATTCCACTGCGTTTTCCGGGTTGTGCATCGTCGTCAAATACTCCGACTCCGGCACATTCTTGCGCTTGTGCTGCTTTTCATACCCCTTCAGGATTTTGCGGTTTTCACGGGTAATCCGGCGGGATTCACGGGCAGAAAGATAGCCTTCTTCTTTTTTCTTTGCCATTTTATCGTTCCTCCCTTACCGTTTCATTTTGGGATCGAAAGCATCCCGCAGACCGTCACCCACAAAGTTGAAGCCCAGCACCGTAATGAGCAGGCAAACACCAGCGGGAATCCACACAAACCAGTAGTTGGTCATAACGAACGAGTTGTTTACGTCATTGATAATGTTGCCCCAAGAAGCAAACGGGAATTTAACACCAAGGCCCAGGAAGGACAGCGTGGCTTCCGTCAAAATAGTGGAACCAAGGCTCATGGTGCAGGTAACGATCAGCTGCGGAATGACGTTGGGGATCAAGTGCCGGAAAATACGGCGAGAAACCCGAATACCGCAAGCTTCCGTCGCGGTCATGAATTCCTGTTCACGCAGAGACAGGATCTGGCCACGCACCAAACGTGCCACCGAAGGCCAGCTGAGGAACCCGAGGATCAGCATCAGATAGAGCATACGAATCTGCGGATCCACCTGCATAGCATCCATCGAAGCACCGATGATAATAATCAAAGGCATGGAGGGAATACAATAGAAAATATCGACAATACGCATGATCAGGTTGTCCACCCAACCACCGAAGTAACCGGAAATACCGCCAAAAACGATCCCCAGGAAAGCTGCGATGAACACAACAATGAAACCGATGACCAGCGATACACGGCCGCCGTACATCAAACGCGTCATCATATCCATGCCGTTCTTATCAAGACCCAGCCAGTGGGACGAAGACGGTTCGGCGTAGCTGTCGTACACATACGTTTCCGTTTCTTGCAGAACCGACCACGAATCGGTATCGGCCTTGTATTCAATGCGGTATACGTGTTCTTCCCCGTCTTCGCCGGTGTACTTAAATTCTTCGTTGTCCGTTTCCAGCGCTTTTTCCAGTTCTTCTTTAAAGTTCCGGGTAATCAACACACCGTTTTCTTTAGACTGTACCACAAAGCGGCTGATATACGCCACAACGGTATCCCCCTGGATAACGTTACCTTCGTCATCCAGCGTGTAGTCTGTGCCGTTGAGAGTAAACGAGGTTTCCCCATTGGTATACGCTTTCAGCGAAGCGACACGCAGGTCATACGGAACCTCTTCCGCGTTATCGGGCGCGTTGACGATGTCCTTACCGGCCATGCCAATCTCAACGCCACCACTGGAAATCGTATAAAAATCTTCGCCTTCCTTGGAAAGGTCGTACGTCACATCTTTGTAGGTAAACGAATCTTCCTGCTTATTGACAGCTAATAGGAACTGGGCCTGCAAAACCGAGCCAAATTCCTGCCCGTCAGCCGCCACATACCGGAAATCTTTGTTCTGTACCACACCCACATATTCTTTTTCAATATAGGTATAGGTGTAGAACTGTTCGTCTTCTCCGTAAGGGCTCAAAAGACCACCCAAAAAGGAGAACAGGAACATGCACAGCAGCATAACAAGGCCCACAACCGCCAGGCGGTTACGCAAAAAGCGCTTCACAACCAGGGTACCGGGCGACAACACTTTTACACGTCGGTCATCGCTCAACGAAAACTGGTTATTTTCCTGTACAGCATCGTCACTGGTATTCGCAGCGTTCTTCACCTGGTTCTCTTCCTGAGAGGGCCGGTTTTTCAGTTCATTTTTGTCTTCACGCATAATCGGCTACTCTCCTTTCTCAAGCAATGCGCACGCGGGGATCGACCACCGCATACAGGATGTCCGAAATCAGGTTACCGGCC
>CAJKJS010000076.1 GCA_905200265.1 uncultured Oscillospiraceae bacterium | reverse complement strand
AAAAAAAGAAAATAAACAACAGGAGGCCCGTAAAGAAAAGAGGCCCGCACATTTTTTCGCGCAAAAAGCAAAAAAAAAAAGAAAAAGCACAAGAAAACAACCAGTTACAACGGAAAAACCGCGATTTTCCGCCATTTTTTCGAAAAAAAGGGTTGCAATGGGAAACCGATTGTGATAAACTGTTACCAGTTTGTAATAAATTGTAATGAAATTGTAAGCGATTGTAGCCTTTTTCTTACGAAGAGAGCGATTCGAAAAAAGATTCAAATTCAAGGAAATCGAGGGGTTTACCATGATACGGAAAGTCAAAAAATGCCTGTGTTCCCTGCTGACGCTGGCAGTGCTGGCGGCGGCAGTCGTGCTGCCTACAGCGGTACCGGCTCAGGCGGCCAGCGGCGCTACGGGTGTAGGGTTTGCGGAACACTGCATGACGGCGTATTACGAAAACTGGAGTTACGTGTACGGCGGTTCTTCCTATGGGGCGGTGGATTGCTCCGGCCTGTTTGTGACGTATAAGGGCGTGGGCGGATGCCGGACCGACCTTCTCGGTTCCTCTTCGGAATATGGACTTGTCAGCAACGGCATTCCGCGTATCCACGGCCTGGGGCTGAAACAGCCCGGTCATGTGGGCGTCTATGTGGGCGGCGGCATGGCGGTAGACGCCCGGGACGAATCCAGCGGGATCTGCTATCAGAGTGTGAGCAGCAAAAGCTGGGTGTACTGGTTCAAAGTAGCCGGTGTGTCGTATCCCACCACCGGGTGGCAGACATTTGAGGGTAACCAGTACTACTACCAAAACGGCGAATATGTGGTCAACTGCACCATGAATATTGACGGTGTGGTATATACCTTTGGCAGCGACGGGGTCGCCCACGCGGGCGGCGACGCTTCCCAGGCAGTGACAACGGCTCCTTCGTCCGGGGCCCTCAATCAGTCGTCCTCCAGCAGCAGCCAGTCTTCTTCTTCCTCTTCGAGCAGCAGCGCGACGGTTTCGGCCCAGAATACGGCTGAAGACGAAGCCGCGCAGCAGGCCGCGGAAGAAAAAGCCAAGCAGGAAGCGGAAGAAGCCGCTAAAAAAGCAGAGGAAGAAGCCAAGAAGGCAAAAGAAGAAGCTGAAAAGACCGCCGCTTCCCTGGGGCAAACCTCGGCTTTGTCGGTGCTGAGCGCTACGGCGGAAGACACCAGCGCCCAGGCGGAAGAAGAAGCGAAAGAACTGGCCGCCCAGAAGGCTGCGGAAGAAGAGGCACAGGCTGCCGCTCAGAAAGCAGCCGAAGAGGAAGCTACCGTGGCTGCCCTGCGCACGGATGAAAGCACCGGGGATGTGCCCGAAATGAAGGCAGCGGCCGCCGGGGAAACCACCGGGGAAGCTCCTGCCCAGAGTGAGGCCACCATGGCGTTTTTGTGCGTGATCCTGACGGCCATGATCGGCGCCGGGGTGCTGTATGGCATCGAACGCCGCCGCGGCACAAAGCGGACAGGCGTAGCCGGGATGATGCGCTTTAAGAAGAAATAAAGCTGATTTCCTTATTTAACGAATCGTAGGAAGCGGTGCTGACGGTAAAAACCGGCGGCACCGCTTTTTTGTGCCCATAAAATAAAAAGGCGCTATGTTTTTTCGCTTTACCATATATGGCGGCCCCTTTCGGAACGGTTCCCTGGCAGGGCGCCACTTTTTGGGCTACCAGAAGGCAAAAGGGACAGGATATGGTGCGCTTGATTCGCTTTGGAAAATAGCTTTTCGTGTGAAACGCCAATCACTTTTTTCTGCCGTTTACACGGCTTTTTTTCTCTTCTTTTCCGCTTTCGAAAAAGCAGGAAAACCGCCTTTTTTCGTGTTTTTTCGAAACCCCTTGACAGGGGCTGCAAAAAAAATTATAGTTAAACCATTGTGGTAGGATAACAGAGCACAATACGTAAAAAGGGCGGGACTTTTTCCCGCCCTTTTGTACGGGAAAAAGATAAAGGGGGATGACCCATGGAAAAAGAACCCATCATCCGGTTGGAAGGCATTTCGGTTTCCTTTGACGGGGAACAGGTACTGAAAGATTTTAATCTGAGCATTCGCGACGGGGAATTTGTCACGCTACTGGGGCCCAGCGGCTGCGGCAAAACGACAACGCTGCGGGCGATTGCCGGTTTTGTCAAACCCGAAAAAGGCCATATCTTTTTTGACGGAAAAGATATCAACAACGTGCCGCCCCATAAGCGGAATGTGAACACCATTTTCCAGCGGTATGCCCTGTTCCCGCACCTGAATGTGTTTGATAACGTGGCATTCGGCATGCGGGTACACGGCAAAAAGCACGTGGAAGAAAAAGTCAACGAAATGCTGCACATGGTCAGCCTGAGCGGGTTCGGTCACCGCAGCGTCAGCCAGCTGTCCGGTGGGCAGCAGCAGCGGGTGGCCATTGCCCGGGCCCTGGCCAACGACCCGAAGGTGCTCCTATTAGATGAACCGCTGGGCGCGCTGGACTTAAAACTGCGCAAAGATATGCAGGTGGAACTGAAAAAGATTCAGCAGCAAACGGGCATTACCTTTGTGTTTGTCACCCACGACCAGGAAGAAGCGCTGTCCATGTCGGATACCGTGGTGGTCATGGATAAGGGCATGATCCAGCAGATCGGTTCCCCCGAAGATATTTACAACGAACCGAAAAACGCATTTGTGGCCGATTTTATCGGGGAAAGTAATATCCTCGACGGCGTCATGCGTCAGGACTTTGTGTGCGAATTCGGCGGCCACCGGTTCCAGTGCCTGGACAAAGGCTTTGCCGCGAACGAAGCGGTGGACGTAGTCATCCGGCCGGAAGACGTAAAAATGGTGCCCCCCGATGACGACCATATCTGCGGCACGGTGACAAACGTCACGTTCCTGGGCGTCCATTTTGAAATGATTGTGGATATTAACGGGTTTAAATGGATGATCCAGTCCACCGAATACCGCCCGGTGGGGGCGAAAATCGGCATTGAGCTGACCCCCGACGATATTCACATTATGAAAAAATCGGAATACTCCGGCCAGTTCGGCGACTACAGTACGTTCAGCGACGAAATGGAGGAAGACAGGGAAGCCACTCTGGAAGAGGAGGGTGCCCTATGAGACGCCGCCATTTGCTGACCAGCGGCCCCTACCTGGTGTGGATGGTGCTCTTTATCGTAGTGCCCATGGCCATGGTGGTGTGGTTTGCCTTTACCGACAATGTAACCGGGGCCTTTACCCTGGAGAATATTGTGCGCATTGGGGATTATTCCAATGTGTTCGTGCGCTCCATCTGGTTGGGGGCGCTGGCGACGGTGGTGTGTTTGGTGCTTGGATACCCGCTCGCCTACCTCATCGCGAAAATTGACCCCAAGTACCAAAATGCCATTGTGCTGCTGATTATGCTGCCCATGTGGATGAACTTTCTGCTGCGCACCTATGCGTGGATGAGTTTGCTGGAAGATAACGGGCTGATCAATAATTTCCTGGCGCTTATCGGATTACCCAGGGTGCACATGATCAATACTTCCGGCGCCGTTGTCATGGGCATGGTGTATAACTATTTGCCGTATATGGTGCTGCCGCTTTATTCCGTGCTGGTGAAAATTGACGGCAGTGTGATCGAAGCGGCCCAGGACCTGGGCGCGAACCGGGTGCAGGTGTTCCGCCGGGTGATTTTCCCCATGAGTATGCCGGGCATCATGTCCGGAATTACCATGGTGTTTGTGCCCAGCGTGAGTACGTTTATCATCAGCAAAATGCTGGGGGGCGGGGGCAACCTGCTCATCGGCGACCTGATCGAAATGGAGTTTTTGGGGAACAGCTATAACCCCAATTTGGGTTCGGCCATTTCGCTGGTGCTGATGGTCTTGATCCTGATCAGCATGGGCATTATGAACCAGTTTCGGGATGAACAGGAAGAAGATGGGGGAGGTATGCTGTTTTGAATACGGGCAAGAAAAAGACCGGGGCGCTGGGCAGGCTCTATATGGCGCTGATCTTTTTGTTTTTGTACGCCCCCATTGTGGTGCTGATTGTCTTTTCGTTTAACGATACCAAAACCATGAGCCGCAGCGTGTGGTCGGGCTTTACGTTCCGGTGGTATGCGCGGCTGTGGGAGGACAGCATGATTCAGCAGGCTGTGTGGAACACCCTGCTCATCGCCGTGTTATCGGCGCTGATTGCCACGGTGTTTGGTACGGTGGCCGCCGTGGGGCTTTACCGCATGCGGGGATGGCGCAAAAAGGTGATGATGAACCTGACGAACTTCCCCATGGTGAACCCGGAAATCGTCACCGGTGTATCGATGATGCTGCTGTTTGTGTTTATGGCCCAGGTGTTTAAAATCGGGTCTTTGGGGATGTGGAGCATTTTGATTGCCCACGTGACATTCTGTTTGCCGTATGTGATTTTATCGGTGCTGCCGAAACTGGCGCAAATGGATAAAAACCTGTTTGAAGCCGCCCAGGACCTGGGGTGCCCGCCGTTGCAGGCATTCCGCAAAGTGGTGGTGCCCCAGATTATGCCCGGCATTGTGACCGGTATGATTATGGCCTTTACGCTGTCGATTGATGACTTTGTCATTACGTATTTCTGCTCCGGGACCACCCAGACGCTGCCCATTTATATTTATTCCATGACAAAGCGCCGGGTTTCGCCGGAAATCAATGCGCTGTCTACCGTGTTGTTTGTGGTGATTTTGCTCCTATTGGTGCTGACCAATCTGCATGGTGGGAAAGAGAAGAAGAAAAAGGAGGCGCCGGCGCGATGAAGCAAACGAAAAAACATCGGGCCCGGCGGTTGTGGGCGGCGTTTCTGGCACTGATGCTTTTTGTGCCGGTATGTGCGTCCCCGGTGCAGGCCGAAGAAACCAGCAAAGCCGCCCCGGATACCGGCGTTGTGATCAACGTGTACAACTGGGGCGAATATATCAGCAACGGCGTGGAAGGCAGCATGGATGTCAACGCCGAATTCACCCGGCGCACGGGCATTGGCGTGAATTACACCACCTTCGATACCAACGAAGCCATGTACGCCAAACTGGCCAGCGGCGGCGGGGATTACGACATCATTGTGCCGTCGGATTACATGATGTCCCGCATGATCGAAGAAGACATGCTCGCCGAGCTGGATTTTTCCAATATCCCGAATTTTCAGTATATTGACGAGGCGTTCCGCAACCCGGCCTATGACCCGGACAACCGGTACTCCGTGCCGTACACCTGGGGGCTGGTAGGGCTGTTTTATAATACCGATTATGTCACCGAAGAAGAGGCCCAGTCCTGGAACGTGCTGTGGGACGAAAAGTATGCGGGCAAAATTTTGATGTTCGATAATTCCCGGGACTCCTTCGGGATTGCCATGGAACTGCTGGGGTATTCGTTCAATTCCACCGATCTGAATGAGTGGCAGGAAGCGGCCGACCTGCTGGTGCAGCAGGCGCCCCTGGTGCAGAGCTACGCCATGGACCAGATTTTTCAAAAGATGGAAAGCGGCGAAGCGTGGATTGCCCCGTATTATTCCGGTGACGCGGCCATTTTGATCGAGGAAAACGACAACATCGCGTTTTCGGTGCCAAAAGAGGGCACCAACTATTTTGTGGATGCGCTGTGTATTCCCAAAACCAGCGCCCATAAGGCCGAAGCGGAAGCGTATATCAATTTCCTGTGTGACCCGGAAATCAGTTACGAAAACTGTTCGTATATCGGCTATTCCACCCCGGAAACGGCTGCGAAAGAGATGATGGACCCGTCTATCACGGAAAACGAAGTGTACTATCCGTCGGATGAAACCATTGCCAATACGGAAGTCTATATAAACCTGGGCGATGAGCTGAATGAAACCATCGACGGCCTGTGGGCCGAAGTGAAGATGGGCGGGCCCGGCCAGGTGGGCGAACTGATTGCGATTTTGGTGCTGTTTTTGGCCCTGTATGTGGGCATTGTGATTCACAAGCGCCGCCGCCGCAAACGGGAAAGCGCCCGGTAACGCCATGAAAAACAAAAAAAGAGCGGCCCTGTACTATTTTGGTACAGGGCCGCTTTGTGGTTTTACGGGTTCTTTTGGCCGTTTATTCTTCCAGAGAAGGCGGCAGGGTAAAATCGAGCCCCAACAGGCGGTGGACTTCCGCATCCAGCCGCAGGGTTTCGGCATAGCTGATGCCGGTGGAATAGGGATGGTCGCTGTCGCGGACGGCCTTAAGGCACGCTTTCACGGTCTTGCGCACATAGGGGCGCTCCTTTTCGGTACTGACCGCTTCCGGGATTTGAAAACCGTGGTCCTCCAGGGTCTTTAGGCACGCTTCGTCATCCATGGCGATCAGCGTATCGAGGTCGGGCAGCGGTTTTGACTGGAAGGCGCCCGTCGCCCACACGGCGGTCAGGAGCAGCGCCACCAGCGCCACCGCGCCCCCCAAAAGGAAGAGAAAACGGCGGTTTGCTTTCGGTTTCATACTCTCATCTCCTTCGGGCCATCGGATGAAAAACGGTAGGGGGAGGCTGTTCCCATAGGCACAGCCTCCTTTTTTGGCGGGCGTGAAGGTTGCCGGCAAGAAATGTGTAATCTATTCCACCATCAGTATAGTGGCTTTTTTGAAAAATAGCAATAATTGTAAAAAAATATTCACGATTTTCCTCATAATAACCGAAAAGCGATCCTGGTTAAAAGTGAGAACATATTT
>CAJKJS010000075.1 GCA_905200265.1 uncultured Oscillospiraceae bacterium | reverse complement strand
TTCCATAATGTGCATCGCCGAAACCATTTGGGGTACACCAAACAGTATCGCTGCTGCCATCGAGAAGGACATGACCTTTTTTTCCAAAGCCGTCATGAGTATTCCTTTCTTTCTTCAATAAAAAAAGACCCTTCCCGTTTCATCGAGAAAGGCCAACACAAACCGGAGAGTATAGTTATCCCACTCCCCGACCGGATCACCGGGCGTTTTGTCCGTCCACCCTGTGATGTCTGCCCTTTCGGCAGTATGAAATAAAAGGCAGGTCTTCCGGCTTGGGCGTCATCGTTTCGATTCTGTCTTCCCATGTGTACCCACAGTGACATCATAAAAACCGAAACTCTGCCCTTACGGCGGCGGTCCCGCACGGGAATTGCACCCGTTTCCCTATTCTACCGCCCGGCTTCTTCCGCCGACGGTCACCTTTTATCCTTTTATGTTGAGGATAGCATATTCTTCCATAAAATTCAATGGCGAAAAGTGAAGATTTTTCGGGAAAAATTGCTGGATGTGTCTTCCCTAAAAAACTAAATTCCCCGCCACAGTATTAGATGGCACTTTCACAGATTACCGTCTGATTTGATACAGCAGCGCATTACAAATGGCGGCGGCAACGTTGCTGCCCCCCTTGCGGCCTCTTGCTACAATATAAGGCGATAGCCCATTCATAATCAGCTCTTTACTTTCGATGACGTTGACAAACCCCACCGGCACGCCGATAATCAAGGCCGGGTTTATTTTGCCTTTTTCGATTTGTTCATGAAGAGAAAACAGTGCCGTAGGCGCATTGCCAATCGCAAAGATACACGGTTTTTGCAGCTGTGAAGTCCGTTCCATGGAAACAATGGCCCTGGTGACTCCACGGGCTTTCGCTTCCTTTTCCACATCCGGGTCGGACATAAAGCAATGAACTTCCCCGCCAAGCTGCGCGAGAATTTTTTTATTGATGCCGGCTTTGGCCATTTGTGTGTCGGTCACAATATCGCAACCCGCCTTTAAGGCTTCAATTCCTTTTTGTACGGCATGGGGAGAAAATGTAAGCGTATCGGCATAATCAAAATCGGCCGACGTGTGAATCACTCTTTTGATAACCAGCTCATTTTCCGGGTCCAACACCCGATCTCCCAACAGTTCTGTAATAATCGCAAAGCTGCGTTTTTCAATGTCCATAGGTTTTATTTGTTCCATCATAAAACCGTGCTCCTCTCTGTCAGAATGCCGGCGCTTTTGGGCACGGCTCTTCTTTTGTTCCCCTTCATTGTAGGCATACACCCCTTTTTTGTCAACGGGCGAACGATAAGCGAGAAAAAGAAGAAAAACTTTATTTCATACCCCTTTCGACAAAACATTCTTTGTCACTGGCAACTTCATTGACAAACTGTACGTGTGTTGCTATAATCGAACCATAGAAAACGGGAGTGCTGCTGCTATCGTTTCAGACGCAGCAGAGAATAGGAAATCCGGTGTAAATCCGGAACGGTGCCGCCACTGTATGTGTGGAGGCCGCACACGTGGCGAAAGCCAGTCATTGGACGTATGGTTCTGAGAAGGCTGTGTGCGGACCGGTGAAACGCAAAGTCAGGAGACCTGCTCACCGCGAATGTTTTCTGTACCGGCGATCACCGGCACGGAAAAGTTTTTTGTGCGCAAAAACGGCTGCGGCAGTCCAATCGGCTGCCGCCTTTTTTATAGGACTTTTTCCCTTTTTCCTAGCAAAAGGCTTTTGTCCTTTTCTGATTTTCCATGCAGGAGCGTGACCATTTTCGTGAATCTTTTTCTGTCAGGTCTGGAACACAGCTTAGTACCTATCAGTCTGCGTGAAAGGCTTTCGTTTACCAAAGCACAAACCGGCGAACTGGTACGCCGAATTCTTTCTTTTCCCGCTATTTCTGGGTGCGTGCTGCTTTCTACCTGCAACCGTACGGAACTGTATGTGACCTGCGAGGAGGAAACAGACCCGGGCAAACTTTTGTGTGAAGCAGCAAAGGTTCCCTATGCCCCTTATCAGACAGCTTTTGTCACCCTATCGAATGATGAGGCTGTGCAACATGTCATGGAAGTGGCGGCCGGTCTTCGTTCCCGCATTTGGGGTGAAGATCAAATTCTAGCCCAGGTAAAAGGCGCCATCACTCTGGCACGGGAAGCCGGCACCACCGACGGTTTTCTAGAAACTCTGTTTCGTTCAGCCATTGCGGCCGGCAAAGAGGTGCGCACCAAAGTGCATCTGACGGCAGTACCGGCTTCGGCTGCCCGCGCTGCGGTGGATCTACTAAAACAAAAAAATGGTCCTCTCACAGGCAAAAAAGCCTTAGTTATCGGGAACGGTGAAATGGGACGACTGTCCGCTTCTCTTCTCTATCAGGAAGGCTGCCAGGTAACCGTCACCTTGCGTACGTACCACCACGGGGAAACCATTGTGCCGCCTGGCTGTGGCGTGGTGCCGTATGACGAGCGTTTTTTGCATATGAATCAATGTGACATTCTGCTTTCGGCTACCACCAGCCCCCATTATACGGTGACAACCGAGCCGTTTTATGCGCTACCGTCGCCGCCTGGTACGGTGGTTGATTTGGCCATTCCCCGGGATATTCAGCCGGAAGTAGGTGCTCTGCCGGGGGTTACCCTTTTTAACATTGATGACTTGGGGGACTTTTCCCAGCATCGTTCTATCCCGCCAGAGGTAACCGCCATTTTGGAAACGCAAAAGGAAAACTTCTACCGCTGGCTGCATTATAAAGAATGCATGTCTTCGGTGGATAGTTTAAAGCAGGCCCTTATGGAACGGCTTTTCACTCAACAAGAGCTGGCCGGGGACCTGTCTGCGTCCGAAGTCGTGGAAATTGCGGTGGATAAAACCGTTGATCTGCTGGTTTCCGGGCTGGCTGACCGAATCACATCAGAGAATCTCACAAAATGTGAAAGCAAAATTCGCCTGCATACCACCGGCCGTCCGGTCATTTCATAAAGGGAATAAGGGAGGGTCTCTATATGGATTTGCAAGACTACCGCTTTCCCCTCTTTCTCGACTTACATGGAAAAAAAGTCGTCATTATCGGCGGGGGACCCATTGCTCTGCGCCGGGCTAACGTACTGCTTTCCTTTGGGGCTGAGGTTATTTTGATTGCGCCCGAGTGTCAGGAAGTCCCGCCGGGGATTACCTGGCTGCGCCGCGCTTACCGGCCCGGTGATTTGCAGGGAGCGTTTTTGGCAGTGGCCGCTACAAACCAGCGGGATGTAAATCGCGCTGTCGGACAGGAAGCGACAAAAGCCGGCATTTTTGTCAGTGTAGCCGACTGCCGGGAAGAAAGCACGTTCTTTTTCCCCGCAATCTGCGCCGGAAACGGCCTTGTAGCCGGGGTGGTATCCCGCGGGGACGAACACCGAAAAACGGCCCGCGCCGCCCAGGCGATTCGTGAGGTATTGGAGGCATTACCATGAAAACAATCAGAATTGGCAGCCGGGAAAGCCGCCTGGCCGTGATCCAATCCGAAATCGTTATGCGTGCCATTGCGGCATGCGATCCTACGGTGGAAACGGAACTTGTCACCATGAAAACCACCGGCGACAAAATTTTGGACCGTACACTGGACCAGATTGGCGGTAAAGGACTGTTTGTGAAAGAGCTGGACACCGCTCTTTTGGAAGGCCGCGTCGATATGACCGTACATAGCAGCAAGGATTTGCCCATGGAAATTGATCCGCGGCTGCCCCTGGTAGCGTTCTCGAAGCGGGATGATCCACGGGATGTACTGGTTTTGCCACAAGGCATTTCGGAACTGGATTTGTCAAAACCCATTGGTTGTTCGTCTAAGCGGCGCCAGCTGCAGCTGCGCACCCTGTTCCCCAACGCCACCATTGCCCCCATACGAGGAAATGTGCTCACCCGGCTGCGCAAACTGGATGACGGCGAGTTTTCCGCCCTGGTGTTAGCAGGCGCCGGTCTCAAACGGCTGGGGCTAACCGAGCGGATTAGCCGTTATTTTGAACCCGATGAAATTCTGCCTGCTGCCGGGCAGGCCATTTTGGCCGTGCAGGCCCGCGCCGGAGTGGATACGGCCTGTTTGAAGCTGTTTGACGACGCCGATGGCCGCGACTGTTTGCTGGCGGAACGGGCGTTTGTACGCACGCTGGACGGCGGCTGTTCGTCCCCGGTGGCGGCATACGCCACCATAGCCGGCGACACCTTAACCTTACGAGGGTTGTATGTGACTGCTTCGGAACAATATTTTATCGATACCATGACCGGCCCGCGGCAGGAAAAGGAAGAGCTGGGTAAAACGCTGGCCGAGACGATGAGGAGGCGGTATGCATGAAACAAGGAACCGTTATTTTAGTAGGAGCGGGTCCAGGGGACCCGGATCTGCTGACACTAAAGGGAAAAAAAGCCATTGAATCCGCCGATGTCGTTGTATATGACCGGCTGGTCAGCCCGGCCATTCTTCATATGATCCCCGATGGTGCCGAACGTATCAATGTGGGCAAAGAAGCCTCTCACCACACCGTACCACAACCGGAAATTAACGAAATTCTGCTACAAAAAGCGCTGGAAGGCAAAACAGTCGTACGCCTGAAAGGTGGCGACCCGTTCCTGTTCGGCCGCGGTGGTGAAGAACTGGAAAAGCTGGCGGAACAAAACGTGCCGTTTCAGGAAATTCCCGGTATTACGTCGGCCATTGCGGTACCCGCTTACGGCGGGATACCCGTCACGCACCGGGACCACTGCTCCTCCGTGCACATTATCACCGGCCACCAGCGGGCCGGGAAACCACTTTCGATTCCGTTTGCTTCACTGGTAGCCTGTCATGGAACGCTGGTCTTTTTAATGGGGGTCACCGCCTTACCGCAAATTTGCGCAGGACTGCTAAAAGCCGGCATGGACCCGGAAACACCGGCGGCTATTGTGGAAAAAGGCACCACGCCAGCTCAGCGTACCGTGCTGGCTACGGTCGGCACGCTGCCCGCCAAAGCTCAGAACGAGCAGATTCAAAGCCCGGCTGTCATTGTGGTGGGCGATGTCTGCCAATACCATACCCGCTTTGACTGGTTTGATCACTTACCGTTAAAAGGACAATCGGTCATTGTCACCCGCCCCAAAGAGCGGGCCGGTACACTATCAGACCGGCTGCGGGCTCTGGGGGCTGCTGTAACGGAATTTCCGTGCATTGAAACACACCCCTTTATTCCCTGCCCCGACATGGAAAAAGCCATAGAGGAGATTCACTCCTACGAATGGTTGGTGTTCACCAGCCCTGCCGGAGTCGAAGCGCTGTTTGCTATGCTCACACGCACCGGCCGGGATGTGAGGGCATTGGGTGGCACCATTAAAGTAGCGGCCATTGGCCCAGGTACGGACCGGGCGCTGCAAGCCCATGGGCTGCGGGCCGATTTGATTCCCCCCATATATGACGCCGAGCACTTAGGGCAGGCCCTGTGCGACAAACATCCGACAGGCCGTGTGCTTATTTTGCGGGCCCAATGGGGCTCTCCGGCCTTAACAACGGCGCTGGATCATGGTACAATTTCTTATAGCGATGTTGCCTGTTACGAAACAAGGTACACCTGCCCCCAAGCGGAAATGGTTCGCTCGCTACTGTCACAGCATCCCCTCATCACTTTCACCAGCGCTTCGACCGTGCGGGGATTTGCCTGTGCCCTGGGGCGCAACGACTTTTCGGGCCTAACGGCAGTGTGTATTGGAAAACAAACCGAAGCCGAAGCAAAAGCGCACGGTTTCTCCACGCTGACCGCTGAAAAAGCCACGCTAGACGCTTTAATTCAAAAAATGATAGAAGGAGCTCTTTCTCATGGAACTGATTTACCGGCCCCGCCGCCTGCGGAGCAGTGATACTCTTCGCCGTATGTGCCGGGAAACCCGGCTTTCGGCTGACAGCCTGATTTACCCTTTGTTTGTCGATGAAACTCTCAGCGGCAAACGGCCCATCGAATCCCTGCCCGGTCAGTATCATTACGGGCTGGATACGATCGAAGAAGCCGTGGCCGAATGCCGGCAGGCCGGGGTACACCGGTGCATCCTGTTTGGCATTCCGGCTCACAAAGATGCCCTGGGTTCTTCGGCTTGGGACCCGAACGGAGTGATTCAGCAGGCCATCCGGAAGATTAAGGCTGCCTATCCCGATTTTTATGTGGTAACCGACGTGTGTCTGTGCGAATACACCGACCACGGTCACTGCGGCGCTTTGTGCGGCGATACGGTGGAAAATGACGCCACCTTGCCGCTGCTTGCAAAAACGGCTGTGTCCCACGCACAGGCCGGGGCCGATATGGTCGCCCCGTCCGATATGATGGATGGCCGGGTAGCTGCAATTCGAGAAGCTTTGGATGAAAACGGCTTTACGAATGTGCCGATTATGGCGTATTCGGCCAAATACGCTTCGGCTTTTTACGGACCATTCCGTTCGGCGGCCGGGTCGGCCCCCTCGTTTGGGGACCGCAAAGGCTATCAGATGGACCCTCATAATCGCCGGGAAGCGCTGAAAGAATGCGAACTGGATGTAAAGGAAGGCGCCGACATCATCATGGTCAAACCGGCCCTTTCGTACCTCGATATCATTCGGGAATGCGCTGATGCGTTCGATGTTCCCATGGCAGCCTACTCCGTTTCCGGGGAATACGCCATGATCAAAGCCGCCGCCCAGGCCGGTCTGGTGGACGAACACCGGATC
>CAJKJS010000074.1 GCA_905200265.1 uncultured Oscillospiraceae bacterium | reverse complement strand
ATAAGGAGAAAAGCATGAGTTTTATCGAGGCACGGGGGGTACGGTTTGCTTACGACCCCACCGATGATGAACCCGCGCGGGAAGTACTGCACGGGGTCGATTTATCCATTGAAAAAGGCGAGTTTGTGGCGCTGCTGGGCGACAATGGGGGTGGGAAATCCACCATGGCCAAACTGCTCAACGGTATGCTGCACCCTACGGGCGGCAATATCACAGTGGGTGGGGCGGACACCGCCGATGAGTCCCATTTATACGAAGTACGCTGCCGGGTAGGATTGATTCAGCAGAACCCGGATAACCAACTGGTGGCGTCGATTGTGGAAGAAGACGTGGCCTTCGGGCCCGAAAACCTGGGCATTGAACCCAAAGAAATCCGCCGCCGGGTGGATGATGCGCTAAAGAGCGTGGATATGTATGAATATCGGGAACACGCTACCTACAAACTGTCCGGCGGGCAGAAACAGCGCATTGCCATTGCCGGGGTGATCGCTATGCAGCCGGAATGCATTGTGCTGGATGAACCCACCGCCATGTTGGACCCGCGGGGCCGCAAGGAAGTCATGGATACCATCCACGCGTTAAACCGCGAAAAAGGGATCACCGTGGTACTCATCACCCACTATATGGACGAAGCCGTACAAGCCGGACGGGTGGTTGTCATGGACAGCGGCTCGATTTTAATGCAGGGAACTCCCCGGCAAGTGTTTTCCCAGGTGGATGTGCTCAAAGCCCACGCGCTGGATGTGCCCCAGGCGTCGGAACTCGGCTACCGGCTGCGGGCGTTGGGATGGCAAATGCCGGATGATGTTTTAAACGAAGACGAGTGTATTGCGGCGCTGCAGGCGTGCCTGCCGCCCGTTTCGGCCGGAAAGGGGGAAGCGAAATGAACCCCATTCTGGAAACAAAGGGGCTCACATTTGTGTACAGCCCCGGTACAGCCTATGCCAAAGTGGCGTGCGATCATGTGGATTTGACCTTGTACGAAGGGGAATTCCTCGGCGTGATCGGTCACACCGGTAGCGGCAAAAGTACCCTCATTCAGCAGCTCAACGGATTACTGCGTCCTACCGAGGGACAAGTATTGCTGCGGGGCAAGGATATTTGGGCCGAACCGAAGAAAATCCGCGCCGTGCGGTTTCAGGTGGGCATGGTGTTCCAATACCCGGAATACCAGCTGTTTGAAGAAACCGTGATGAAAGATATCTGTTTTGGTCCCAAAAACCAGGGGCTTTCCGACGAAGAAGCGCTGGAACGCGCCCGGGAAGCGGCCTATTTTGTTGATTTAAAAGAAGAACTGTGGGAAAAATCCCCGTTTGAACTGTCGGGCGGGGAAAAGCGTCGGGCCGCCATTGCCGGGGTGCTGGCCATGGACCCGGATGTGCTGATTTTGGATGAACCCGCCGCCGGGCTGGACCCCAAAGGCCGCGACAAACTATTATCGCAGATCCGCCGGTACCACAAGGCCCGGGGGAATACGGTGCTGCTGGTGTCCCACAGTATGGAAGATATTGCCCGGGTGGCCGACCGGGTGCTGGTGATGAACGGCGGGAAAATGGCCATGCTGGACGAAACCCCGAATGTTTTTGCCCGTGGGGAAGAACTGGAAAAAATGGGGCTGATGGTGCCCCAGGTTACTCGCATGATGGCCCGGCTGAAACAGTTGGGATATCCGGTGCGGGGCGATGAACTAACGGTAGAACAGGCCGTGGAAGAACTGTCGGCCCTGTATGGGAAAGGGGGACAGGCAGGATGCTGAGTGATATCACCCTGGGACAGTTTTACCCGGGCAAATCGTTGCTTCACCGTATGGACCCACGCATGAAACTGCTGCTGGTGGTGGCGGTGATTGTGTTTATTTTTGTGGCGTCCACCTTTACCACATTAGGGCTGATTGTGCTTTTGGTCCTTACAGCCGTTCTATTGTCGGGGGTGCCTTTTGGGCAGTATGCCAAAAGCCTGCGAGCTATTTTGTTTGTTGTGCTCTTTACGTCGATTCTCAACCTGTTTTACGGGTCTGGAGAGGCTCTCGTTCAATGGGGCATGATGCGGATTACCATGGACGGCATACGCCGGGCTATTTTTGTGGCGGTGCGTATTGGTACGCTGATCGTGTGCAGTGCCGTCCTCACGTTTACCACCAGCCCTACCCAGCTGACGGATGCACTGGAGCGGCTGCTTACGCCGCTGCGCAAACTGCGGGTGCCGGTGCATGATATTGCCATGATGATGACGATTTCCCTGCGCTTTGTACCTACCTTGCTGGAAGAAACCGATAAAATTATGAGTGCCCAGAAAGCCCGCGGCGCCGATTTGGAAAGCGGCGGCGTTATCCAACGGGTGAAAGCGATGGTACCGGTGCTGATTCCACTGATTGTGTCGGCATTTCGCCGGGCGCTGGATTTAGCCATGGCCATGGAATGCCGGTGCTATGGCATTAGTGCCCGTACAACCAAAATGCGCCAGCTGCATATTGGTGCGCTGGATATTGTGTCGGCCCTTTTGGTGATTATAGTGGCAGCGCTGGTCATTGTGGGCAACATGCTGCTGCCCAGCTGGATGTAAAAAGGAGGCGAACCGGTGCGCAATCTGTTATTGACCCTTTGTTATGATGGAGCCGGGTATCATGGCTGGCAGATTCAGGAAAATGCGTTGGCGGTACAGCAAGTGTTACAGGAATCCATTGCCAAAGTACTAGGGGATGCCCCAGATATCAAGGGGTGCAGCCGCACCGATACCGGTGTGCATGCCCACCAATTTTGTGTGAGCATGAAAACCGAACATCCCATTCCTTGCCAGCGGCTACAAGCGGCCCTGAATCATTTTTTACCGGCAGATATGGCGGTGCTCTCCTGTAGGGAAGTGCCGCTTTCCTTCCATGCCCGGTATTCCTGCCGGGGCAAGGAATATGAGTACCGTATTTGGAACCACCCGGTGCGTTCTCCTTTTTTGCGGGACCGGGCGCTGCATTACTGGTACCCGTTGGATCTTGATAAAATGAACCGGGCGGCTGCCTATTTTGTAGGGCCCCACGACTTTTCTTCATTTTGTACCACCGATACCCGGGAGCGGGGCGATATGACCCGTACACTCACGGCGTCTTCGTGGCGGCGAGAAGGAGATTTGGTGCTGTATACCGTGGCGGGGGATGGCTTTTTGTATAACATGGTGCGCATTTTGGTGGGTACCATGTTGCGAGTGGCCCAGGGTAAAATGCAGCCTGACGATATGCCGGGTATTTTACAGGCGAAAGACCGCCGGGCAGCGGGCCCCACAGCTCCGGCTTGCGGCTTATACTTAAACCGGGTGTTTTATGACCCGGCCGATTTGGCCCTATCCAGTGAGCAGACCCTAGAAACGGGAAAGGAGTGATTCCCCGTGGCAGATGAGAAAAAGAAAAACCGTAAGAGCAAAACGGAATCGAAGGTGCCAGTCGAAGAAGATCTGGATTTATTTGGGGATCACAAACCCAAGCGGCGGGTGCCACGGTTTATTTATCGGATAGCACTCATTTTGCTTCTATGTACCGTAGGGCTCACCTTGTGGCTGAACCGGGACAATATTTCGCTGGAAGGATTTTGGGGATGGCTGCAAACCCAGGTTGTCGGCACCGGTTACGGCGGCGGTTATCCCGCTTCCATTACCGGGCGAGAAACAGACGAAGAAAACTTGATCGCTGACAACAACCAACCGGCCATTGTCAGCGATACGGAAATTATGATTTTTAATTCTACGGCAAAAGAATTGCTCACCACCCAGCATAGCTGTGCCACGCCGGTTCTGTGTGAAGCCGGGGGCCGGTATATGGTATATGATCTGGGAGGAACCACATACCAGATTGTCAGTGCTCAGAAAGTACTGAAAAAAGGTGAAGCCAGTCAAACAATTTACGCAGCAGCCTTGGCCGGAAACGGCCGTTGGGCACTGGGGACGGCTTCGCAGGATTATATGAGCGAATTAACCGTATATCTGGAAGACGGCACGAAGCAATATAGATACCAGTTTGTGGATACCCGGGTGACAGCAGTGGCGCTGTCGGACGACGGAACCCGCGGAGCTGTAGCGGCTGTCACCGCGCAGGATGGTGCCCTGGTATCAAAGCTGTATTTGTTTGATTTTTCCAAGGAAGAACCGGTTGCCATATATGAAAGCCGGGATAATTTTCTATACCAGTTATCCATGGAAGGAGATCGGGTATGTGCCGTGGGGGATAACAGTGCCCTGACGGTGACTTTTGGTAATGAAACTATTAGCGAGTATACCTATGACGGCACCTTGTGCGATGCCGCCTTGCATGGGGACCGTATGGTTCTGGCCATTTCCCGGTATACCGGGGAAACCCGTATCGTAGAGTTTGACGGAGGAAGTGACCCGATTACCCAGTTTTCCGTCACGGGCGATGTGCTTTCGGTGGATATGAACGGCAGTACGTTAGCGGTGCTTACTCAGGGCCATGTGGGCTTATACCTGTCGGGAACAGGCGATCGCACAGGGGAACAGGATGTGGACAATGATACCCGTGCCCTGGCGCTGGGCGATGGGAAAACCGTGTATCTGCTGGGTGCTGGAGAAATCCGCCAGATTGTTTTCTAAAAAAGACGAAAACAGGCGGGAAATTTACAAAAAATTTAGAGTTCGTGCACCTATCGTGATTGTACTTTTTTCGTGGATTATGGTAGAATAATGGTTGATCTTTCCTGGCAGGAGCCACGGGTTCCGCCGGAAAATGAAAAAGGAGACCGTTTATGGGAATTATTTTCGATGCTGTTTTTCTTCTGCTCATCGCCGTGCTGGTTATGACGGGTGTGCACCGGGGAGTAGCGCGATCTCTGTTGGGGCTAGCGGGCGTACTGTTAGCCGGCTTTTTGGCCGGTTCACTCAGCCAACCGGTTGCCGGTTGGGTGTATGATGCATCACTGAAGAATGTGCTGCTCGATGGTCTTACCCAAGCAATTGGGTCCAATACGGGGGCGGACACGGCCGAAGCCGTTTTTTCTTCCTTGCCCGGTTGGTTAGCAGGCCTATTGCAAAGCAATGGATTGGACCAGCAGAATCTGGAAATCTTGCTTGCTCAGAGCGGTAGTCAAACGGCCCAGGCGGCCGAAGCCGTGTTGCGGCCTGTGGTGGTGCAGCTTCTGCGTGTGGTGATTGCCTTTATTATGTTTCTTGTATTCAGTATCCTTTTGGGCGTTGTCACTCATGCGCTGGGCAAAGTTTTCCGTTTACCGCTACTGCGCCAGATTGATGGCCTACTAGGCGGTGTGGTTGGTCTATTGCAGGGGATTGTGTGCTGTGTGCTTTTATGCCTATTGTTGCAATGGATGGTGGGGTCAAATCCGGATCCCAGTGGACAGTGGATACATGACGGCGTTTCGCAGTCATTTGTCTGCCAGACAGTGTCTCAATTCCTGCCGGTTGTAGACTGAAATGATGCTGTGGCATTGATAGCAGAAAGAAAGCGAAAGTGAAGATGAAAAAAGAGATGAAAACTTTACGAGAAAAGCACCCAAATTGGACGGTACCCAACTTGCTTTCGGTGATCCGTATTCTGGTGATTGTACCGTTTGCTATTTTCTTCCTGCAGGGAGATATCCTGTGGGCGGTGTTGATGCTGGCAATTTCCGGGCTTAGCGATTGTTTTGACGGAATGATCGCCCGAAAATTTAACCAGGTGACAGAACTTGGCAAAATGCTGGACCCGTTGGCGGATAAACTGACACAAGGGACCGTGGCGGTTTGCCTGGCAGTGGAGTATCCGATTCTGATTCCGGTGCTGTCCATTTTTGTTGTGAAAGAACTACTGATGTTGGTAGCGGCCTGTGTCCTTTTAAAACGGAAAAAGCGGCCGTCTGCCGCAAAATGGTACGGCAAAGTCGGCACGATTTTATTCTATTTTTCTGCCGGTGCTGTTGTGGTGATGGAAGGCATTATGCAAATGCATAACGCTCTGTCGCTGACAATTTCCTATAGTCTGCTTGGTATCACGGCGCTTTTTATGTTGTATGCGCTGTTTCAATATGCTCGTTTGTTTCTTCGCACGCTGCATTCCGATCAGGAACAGGATGAACTGGACCTGATGCGGGAACTGCATCCGGGCAAAGACAAGAAATAAACGGATGATTCATGGTCCGTTCGTGATGGACGGCAGCCGCTCTTTACCGGCCGAAGGCGGCGGAAGTAAGGCCCAGGCCGAAAACAATGAGGTATCCGAATTTTGAGTAATATGGTTATGTGTTCCCGTTGTCATAAACGCCCAGCGGTGGTATTCATTTCACAGAACCTGAGCACCAGCGAACCTCAGGGGCTGTGTTTGGTGTGCGCTAAAGAGCTAGGGATTAAACCGGTCAATGATCTGATGGAAAAAATGGGCATTACCGATGACCAAATTGAATCCATGGCGGACGAAATGGCTGGTTTGATGAATCCTGAAGATGTAGACGGCGCCGAAGAAGGGGAGGACGATGAGTTTTCTCCCGGTGGAGCGGTGAATTTTCCATCCTTTTTGCAAAATATCTTCCCCGTCATGGGCAGCCAGAAAGACGAAACGCCCGATAGCGGTGCGAAATCCGGTTCGAAGGAAAAAGAAGGACGCCCCCGTAAAAAGAATAAACGCCGTCACATTAGTACCTATTGCACCGATTGAACGGCCCGGGCTCGGGCCGGCGCACTGGACCCTGTGATCGGTCGTGACCGTGAAATCAGCCGGG
>CAJKJS010000073.1 GCA_905200265.1 uncultured Oscillospiraceae bacterium | reverse complement strand
GGGGTCATCGGTGGCAAATACCTTTTTGGCTTTTCCTTCGTACATCTGTTCCATTTTCTACATGACAAAAACCTCCTGTAATATGTTTGAAAGTTTACACGATCTTACTTTTTGTATTCTTCCAACCGGGTGATATCAATCACACTCAGGTTGTCTTCTGCCCCATGGCTGATAGATTCAAACAGAGCCTTTGCCGTATCCAGCGAAGTCAGGCACGGAATACCCGCTTCTACTGCATACCGGCGAATGCGGTAGCCATCTTTATGATGTTCCGTATTCGAGGAAGGCGTATTGATAACCAGATCAATCTGACCGGAAAGCACACGATCCGCAATATCCGGCGTATGTGTGCCGATTTTGAACGTACGCACACAGGGAATATCGTGGTCACTGAGGAAGTCACAGGTACCTTCGGTGGCATACAGTTTCCAGCCCATCTTGTAAAGTCCCTGAGCAATCGGCAATACTTCTTCTTTGTCGCTATCGCGTACCGTAATCAGTGCGTTGCCGCGGATGAGATGAATACCAGCACCGCGGAAGGCTTTCGCCATAGCTTCGTCGTAGTTGTCGGCAATGCCCAGCACTTCACCGGTCGATTTCATTTCAGGCCCAAGGTCAACATCAGCCCCATACAGTTTTTCGAAGGAGAACACCGGCATCTTAATGGCAATCAGCGGACGGGCCGGCTGCAGGCCATATTCATAGCCCATTTCCGGCAGCGTTTTCCCGAAGAACGTCCCCACAGCCAGATCCACAATCGGGATATTGGTCACTTTACTGATATACGGCACCGTACGGGACGAACGGGGGTTCGCTTCGATGATATACACTTCTTCCCCACGCACGATGAACTGAATATTCAGAAGACCTTTCACCCGCAGGCTCATTGCCAGTTTCCGCGTATAGTCCACGATGACATCCTGAATGTGTGCCGGAATATCCAGAGCCGGATAGACCGAAATACTGTCACCAGAGTGAATACCCGCACGTTCCACATGCTGCATAATGCCGGGAATCATGGAATCCACACCGTCGCACACGGCGTCTACTTCCACTTCGGTACCCATAATATACTTGTCCACCAGAATCGGGTGTTCCTGATGCACGGTATTGATAATGCCAATCTGGTCGATAATATCCTGCCGGTTGTAGGCAATGTTCATGCCCTGACCGCCCAGCACATACGACGGGCGCACCAGCACCGGATAACCCAGTTCTTCGGCCGCTTTCAGGGCTTCTTCACAGGTGTATACCATACGGCCCGCTGCACGCGGAATGCCATACTTATTCAGGATCGCGTCAAACCGTTCCCGGTCTTCCGCTTCGTCGATAGAATCGAAGGAAGTGCCCAGAATTTCAATGCCCATGTCTTCGATAGCCTTTGCCAGTTTAATGGCGGTCTGACCACCAAACTGCACCACAGCGGCATCGGGTTTTTCCACTTGCACAATGTGCAGCACGTCTTCCGGCGTAAGCGGTTCAAAATACAGCCGGTCTGCGATGTCGAAGTCGGTGGAAACCGTTTCGGGGTTGTTGTTCACAATGATAGTTTCACAGCCCAATTTGCGCAGCGCCCACACACTGTGTACCGAACAGAAGTCGAATTCGATCCCCTGCCCAATCCGAATGGGACCGGAACCAATAACCATAACCTTTTTGCGGTCGGTTTTGGGGTTCACTTCGTTCTGGGTGCCATAGGTGGAATAGTAGTACGGCGTAGCCGCATCGAATTCCGCTGCACAGGTATCAACCATCTTATATACAGGATGGATGTTCCATTCATCCTGCAAGCGGCGCAGTTCTTCCACCGTCTTGCCGGTAAAATCGGCAATGCTCTGGTCGATATACCCCATATCTTTGGCGGTATACAGCAGATCCCGGGTGAGTTCTTCCGTCTTCAGGCGCTTTTCTACATCCAGCAGCACACGCAGTTTTTCCAGGAACCATTTGTCGATCTTCGTAATGTTATAAATGCGGTCAAAGCTGAAATTCCGGCGGATTGCTTCGGCCACCGCAAACAAACGGCGGTCATCCACGGCGTGGATGCGTTCCAGCAATTCTTCATCGCTCAGGCCGTCGAGCTCTTTATCCCTCAGGTCAAACATATTCTGTTCCAGGCAGCGAATGGACTTCATCAGAGCGCATTCAAAGCTGGGAGCAATGCCCATAACTTCGCCCGTTGCCTTCATCTGGGTGCCCAGCGAACGAGCCGCATGCACGAATTTATCGAAGGGCCACTTGGGGAACTTCACGACGCAGTAGTCCAGCGTAGGTTCGAAGCAGGCAAAGGTCTTTTTGGTGATGGCGTTCTGAATTTCGTCCAGGGTGTAGCCCAATGCAATCTTCGATGCCACTTTTGCAATCGGATACCCCGTTGCCTTGGAAGCCAGAGCCGACGAACGACTTACACGGGGGTTAACTTCGATAACGCAGTATTCAAAGGAATTGGGGTTCAGGGCAAACTGTACGTTGCACCCGCCCTCAATTTTCAGTTCTTCAATAATGGCCAGAGCCGCGGAACGCAGCATCTGAGTTTCTTTATCGGCCAGCGTCTGGCACGGTGCCACCACGATAGAGTCGCCGGTATGCACGCCTACGGGGTCGAAGTTTTCCATGTTACAAACGGTAATGCAGTTGCCGTTGTGGTCACGCATCACTTCGTATTCGATTTCTTTCCAGCCGGAAATGCAGCGTTCAATCAGCACCTGGTGCACACGGCTGCGATGCAGGCCCGTGGTAGCAATGGCGTGCAACTGTTCTTCATTATAGGCAATACCGCCGCCGCTGCCGCCCAGAGTATAAGCCGGGCGTACGATAACCGGATATCCAATGCGCTGGGCAATGGTAATGCAGCTTTCCAGATCTTCGGCGATATCACTTTCCGCACAGGGCTGATGGATGCGGTCCATCGCTTCTTTAAACAATTCGCGGTCTTCCGCCATACGGATCGTATCGGCCTTGGTACCGATCATTTCTACCCCGTTTTCCTTGAGGAAGCCGGATTCTTCCAGTTCCACAGCCAAGTTCAGTGCCGCTTGTCCGCCCAGGGTCGGCAGAATCGAGTCGGGCTTTTCTTTCAGGATGACCTTTTTAATGGTATCCGTGGTCAACGGTTCGATATACACCCTATCGGCAATCTGCTTATCCGTCATGATCGTTGCCGGGTTGGAGTTGATCAAAACCACCTCAATGCCTTCTTCGCGCAGGGCGCGGCAGGCCTGGGTGCCAGCGTAGTCGAATTCCGCCGCCTGTCCGATCACAATAGGGCCTGAACCAATAATCACAACTTTTTTGATGCTCTCTTTTTTCATACTCTACAGCGATTCCTTTCTCACAGGAGTGCAGCCGAGCCTACCGGCACCGGCTACAGGGGCCAGGGAAAAGCCCCCTCCAGACAGTGGTTTTTATAAGCTACCCTTTTCGATCATGGTGAGGAAGCGGTCAAACAGGAAACCGGTATCCTTCGGGCCACCACACGCTTCCGGATGGAACTGCACGGTGAAAACCCGGCGGTTTTCATAGGTGAGCCCTTCCACACTGCCGTCGTTCATGCTGACAAAGCTGACTTCGGCTTTTTTAGGATCGATTGTTTCGGCATTGACCACAAACCCATGGTTCTGGGAAGTGATATACACCCGGTTATTGGCTAATTCCTTAACCGGATGGTTAATACCACGGTGGCCGTACTTCAATTTATAGGTATCAAACCCTTGGCTCAGCGCCATGAGCTGATGACCCAGGCAGATGCCAAAAGTAGGAATCCCATATTCATAAATGCGGCGCAGTTCGGCAATGGCTTTTGTATTAGCCTGAGGATCGCCAGGCCCGTTGCTGAGCATAATGCCATCGGGCTTAAACGATAGCATATCTTCCATGCTGCAATCATGAGCAAAGCATTTAACCGTGCAGCCTCTCTGTACCAGGCAGCGGATAATATTCTGCTTTACACCATAATCATGCAGTGCAATGCGTACAGGTCCATCCCCATACACACGACCATTCTGCACGCTGACCTGAGGCACGCAGGAAACCATACGGAATTCTTCAATGGTCTTTTTCATCAAATCCAAATCGGGGTTTTCGCCATACGCGATCATCCCTTTCATGGTACCGCTCTCCCTCAGAACTCGGGTCAGGGCCCGGGTATCGATACCATACATACCGGGAATATGATTGTTTTTCAGGTAGGCATCCAAATCCATGTCGCAGCGGAAATTGCTGGCGAGACCGGAAACACCATGAACAATAAAAGCACTGAGCCACGGTTTGCACGATTCGGCATCCTCAATGCAAATCCCGTAGTTCCCGATCATGGGATAGGTCATAACCACCCCCTGCCCGGCATAAGAAGGATCGGTGAGCAGCTCCGGATAACCGCACATGGCGCTGTTGAATACCACTTCGCAGGCGACATCGCGTTCTTCGCCAAAGCCGTGGCCTTCAAACGTCATCCCGTTTTCCAGCATCAGTAAAGCTTTCATTCTTTTCCCCTTTTCTCCGCACGAACCATGTAGTGTGCAACCGATCGTTTTTCCGCGTGCGGGTGGAAAAACGTTGCGGTATGGTGACAAACCAAATCCTCCATTCCGTTTTTTGGGCGGCACAGAGGATTTGAAGGAATGCGATATCAGCCGAAGACGGCGATGATACGTTTGAGCGCCTCTTCGGTATTTTCTTTGGTATTAAAAGAAGTCAAACGGAAGAAGCCCTCTCCGCTCAGGCCAAAACCCGAACCGGGCGTTCCCACCACATTGGCTTTATGCAGCAGTTCGTCGAAAAACTCCCAGCTGTTCATGCCATGGGGCACTTTCATCCACACATAAGGCGAATCAACACCCCCATACACGGTAAAACCGGCTTTTTTGAGCCCTTCCCGGATCAGCTTGGCATTTTCACGATAATACGCAATGTTTTCCTGCACTTCGCGCCAGCCATCTTCGGAATAAACCGCTTCGGCTGCACGCTGAATGACATAGGGAACCCCGTTCATTTTGGTAGACTGACGGCGGGCCCATAGTTTGTTGAGCGAAACACCACCGCGTTCCAATTCTTTCGGAATCACAGTAAAGGCGCAACGCGTACCCGTAAAGCCAGCTGTTTTGCTGAACGAACGGAACTCAATCGCACAGGTTTTGGCCCCTTCTACTTCAAAAATGGAATGAGGAACCCCAGGCGTGGTAATAAAAGCCTCGTACGCTGCATCGTACAAAATCACCGCGCCAGTTTCATTGGCATAATCCACCCATTTTTTCAGTTCGTCCTTCGGCATCGAAACACCGCTGGGGTTATTCGGGAAGCACAGGTAAATCATGTCTACCTTTTCTGTGGGAAGCTGAGGCAAGAAGCCGTTTTCTTCCAAGCAGGGCATGTAGACGATTTTTTCAAATCCATAGCCTTCCTTATAAGCACCCGCGCGACCGGCCATCACATTGGAATCTACATAAACAGGGTAAACCGGATCGCACACGGCCACTACATTATCCACTGCGAAAATATCACCAATCGACGACGTATCGCTTTTTGCGCCGTCACTGAGGAAAATTTCGTCGGCCGAAATGGAAATGCCATGATCCTGAAAATCATGCTTGGCAATGGCCTGCAACAGAAAGTCGTACCCGTAATCGGGGCCGTAGCCACGGAACGTTTCCGCGTTCCCCATTTCATCGGCAGCTTTTTTCATTGCCTGCACACATGCTTTGGGAAGCGGACGGGTTACATCGCCAATACCCAGGCGAATGATGTTTTTTTCCGGGTTTTCTGCCTGATAGCGGTTCACCCGGTTTGCGATTTCGGCAAACAGATAATTTTGTGCCATATCCGCAAAATTCTGATTGATTTTTAGCATAACAGTCCTTCCTTCCGTTACATCCAGATCCAATCAAGTCATTATATCATATTTCGACAGTTCCGTCAAAAACAAATTGTGCGGGTCCTGTCATTTCGACTTCACCGGTTTTTTCATTCCAGAAAATTGTCAGATCGCCCCCACGTAGGTGCACGGTAACATCCCGTTCCGTTTTCCCATTGAGTACGCAGGCTACGACCGTGGCACATGCGCCCGTACCACAAGCCCAGGTTTCCCCCGAGCCCCGTTCCCACACGCGCATACGCACTTCATGGGGGCCCAGTACTTGCACAAATTCGGTATTGACCCGCTCCGGGAACACCGGGTGATTTTCCAGTGCTGGCCCGATTTTTTCCAGATCCAACGTATCTACCTCATCGGTGAAAATCACACTGTGAGGATTCCCCATCGAAACAGCGGTTACTTCATACTCCGTATCATTGGCCTGGATTTTCTGTTTTAAATTAGAGGGTAGCGTCGTGGGGATTTTGGCAGGTTCCAAAATCGGCTCGCCCATATTCACTTTCACAGCCGTTACAATTCCATTTTCCACCGTGAGGTACAGGGTTTTCACGCCGCTTAACGTGTCAATTTTCAGCACATCGCGACGGCAGATGCCCCGTTCATACACGTATTTCCCTACGCAGCGAATCCCGTTCCCACACATCATGGCACGGGAACCGTCTGCGTTATAGAGATCCATAAAGGCATCAGCCCGGTCGCTGGGTTTAATCAGGCAAATGCCATCGCCCCCAATACCAAACCGCCGGTCACTTAGGCGCCGGGACAACTCGGCCGGGTTTTCTATGGCCTCTTCAAAACAATTGAAGTAAATGTAATCGTTGCCGATTCCCTGCATTTTGGCAAACTGCATGTTCTTCACCCTTTTTTACCCAGCATACGGCGCATCGTACGCCCACCGATCATGCCAGGCAGACCTATGGACGCAAGTGTGAAATCCAG
>CAJKJS010000072.1 GCA_905200265.1 uncultured Oscillospiraceae bacterium | reverse complement strand
AAAAGTCCGGATTTGGATGGAGAGGGAATTGGAGCGGTTCTGTTTTCTCCAGTAAACGGTGTAGATCTACAAGCTGGATGCGCTGGTTTTCATACGTGGTCCAATAAAACTTTAACGATTCTCCGCACATCACTGACGTATATACAGTGTAGTCATACGGCAACACATTTTTATCCAGTTTGGTTGTGTCCCCGGTTTCATTGACATGCACCATACCTAATGGAAATGATACGCTTTGCAGCAAACGGAACATATACGCTATGCCCTGTTCTTCCTTTTTGCCTTTCACCCCATATTTTTTCAAAAACGCCAACCGAACAAAGCGAGAAACCGAACTCCAGTCCCCGGGCATGCCCTGGGCCCCACTGCCGGAAAAACAAGGAGTAAGACTTTCGCCGTTCATTTCCATTTTTTCGTAATCGTGGTTGCGAATTCCCGCATAATTGAGCAAATTGAGCCGGTGCCAGGGATACCCCGGACTATTGGTCATAATACCCATCGTATGGCGGTACACATGCACGTCTTCCCGGTCCGGTTCAATGATAACACTTTCCCCTGTTCGGTCATAAAAAGCCCAGTGTAAGGGTGGAACGGCGCCAAGCAGTGGCGACGCTACCAATGTGACATCCCGTTTGATCCTATGCACCACTTCCTCCACGGTAGCACACTGGGCCAATAAATGGTACACGGCAAAGGGCGGCTGCAGCGGTTGTGTGCCCGGACGAGGGTGTAAGGCATAATGGGCAAAAGTACGATAATATAATTGCCCACCCATTAGCCCTTTTTCATTGATTCCTTCGTATAAAATAGGCACGGAACCGGACAGCAAAAGGCCAATCCCCACGGCGGCGTACCGGGCGGTTTGCCTGTTTTCGGGTATAGAGTCTTTTGAATCCGAAGGACTACACGCCACATAGGTCGTTTGGGCCGGGCAAAAAGTTACCTGACTCCCCTCGGCCAAACGATTATAATCAAAATTGCGGCCCCAAATATGTTTTCCATCTTCCGTTTCCCAACTCAATGTGCTGCATCCCGCCGGAGGACAAGCCCAGCGGTCTTTTTCAGCCGATTTCATTAAATCCCCCCATTTCTTTCTAATGAAAAGGATGCCCCGAATCCATGTTGCCATACAGGAGACTGATGGAAGCTTCGCTATAAAGGAAGAAAATTTGACAGGATTTTCCCCACCGCGTATACTAAAACAAAATAGACTTTCGAGGGGCGAAGCAAACATGGATACATCCTGTCAACGTTATCGCGATTATTTACAAATTTTGCGGGAAGAACTGGTACCGGCTATGGGCTGTACCGAACCTATTGCTTTGGCGTATGGTGCCGCTGTGGCCAGAGAAACACTGGGTACCCTGCCAGAAACCATTACGGTTTGGGTCAGCGGCAATTTGATTAAAAATGTAAAAAGTGTGATTGTCCCCCACACCGGCGGATTGCGGGGCATTCCTGCCGCCGTGGCAGCTGGGCTGGTGGCCGGACAAGCCGCCAAAAAGCTGGAAGTAATCGCTGCGGTTACCGCTGAACAGCAGAATGCGATTGCTGCCTTTTTGCAATCCCATTGTATCGAAGTCCATCCGGCTGATTCCACATTAACCTTTGATTATATCATCCGTTTACAGGCGGGAACCAACGCGGTAACCTTGCGAATCGCCAATTATCATACAAACCTGGTCCATTTGGAAAAGAATGGAGAAATCCTACTGGATATTCCTGTGGAAGGGGAAAAAGAAACTGCTCTGACCGATCGTTCTATATTAAATATTCGGGATATTGTAGATTTTGCCGACAGTGTGGATCTTCATGACCTACGCCCTCTTTTAGAACCTCAGGTGCAATGTAATATGGCCATTGCCGAAGCCGGTTTGCATCACACATATGGCGCCAACATCGGAAAAGTGCTGCTATCCTGCGGCGAAGATTCCGTTGTACTGCGGGCCCGTGCCAAAGCAGCCGCCGGTTCGGATGCGCGCATGAACGGATGCGAAATGCCGGTGATTATTGTTTCGGGCAGCGGCAATCAGGGTATTACGGCTTCGGTCCCTGTGATTGAATACGCCAGAAGTTATCATATCGACGAAGAACGCATGTATCGGGCCTTGGCAGTAGCCGATCTGTGCACGATACATCAGAAAACTTTTATTGGCCGTTTATCCGCTTTTTGCGGGGCCGTAAGCGCCGGTGCTGGAGCTGGGGCTGGCATTTGTTATTTGCTAGGTGGCGGGTATGACCAGGTAAAGCACACCATTGTAAACGCATTGGCTTTTCAGTCCGGCGTGATTTGTGACGGGGCTAAATCCAGTTGTGCAGCGAAAATCGCTATGGCAGTAGAAGCCGGTATCTTTGGGTACCAGATGTATTTACAGGGACAGCAATTCCATAGCGGCGACGGAATTGTTAGCACCGGTGTAGAAAATACGATTCACAATGTTGGGGAGCTAGGACGGCGTGGTATGTATGAAACTGACCGGGTGATTATTGACATGATGACCCAGGAGTCTTCTTCTTAAGATTCTTTTCCAATCAAAAAGGACCGTTTATAAAAACGGTCCTTTTTTCATCCTACTTCACAAAAGTTACCAGGCATTTTCCTTTCCCAAATTGTAGGGGCAACTATCCCGGCAGGCATGGCAGGCGATTCGCCAAATATGCCGTTTGGGATCATCTCCAAATGCATGATTCCAACAAGCCATTTGATCGAGCTCCGGTCCATCCAATGCATGCACGGGGCAGGCTTTTACACAAATATCGCAATTTGTGCACATACTCGGTTTTCTTTCATCGGGTTCCAATTCCTGCTCGCACAGTACCATGCCAAGCCAAATCATGCTGCCAAATTCGGGTGTAAGTAAGAGCGAATGGCGGCCAATTGTGCCCAGCCCTGCTGCCTGGGCCGCGTGTTTTTGTGATACGATGGACCGATACCTCCCCGTACGTTCGTCGAACTCGCTTTCATTCGCAGGAACCGGCACACAATGAATATGGTGCTTTTCCATTTCGATGCAAATGTCCAAAGCTATTCGGTCTATTTTATCGGTGATGGAATTGCGGATGCGGGTGTACACAACTGGCGACGGACTGTGAAGAACTCCTGCTGGGAACCGGCAGGCAAAACTGATCACTGACCGGCAAGTGGGGAGTACATCCCGGGGATGATATCCTTCAGGGGCTTCATCAAAGCGGTCGATACTGGCAATCCCACAGAGATCGGCTCCCAAAGAAAATACGATCTTTTTTACATGTTGGGCATCCATCAAGTCGCAACCTCCTTTATGTTGATGCACCCAGTGTATCATCAAGGTGCGACACCTGTCTGTCGTAGTTCGACAAAAATTTTTCGGCTGTCTCAATTAAGCTGCGCCGGTAAGAATCGGGTCCGACCACTTGGACACGATCCCCAAAACTCAGTAGCAACGCTTTCCACAACCGCTCGTTTTCCGGCACATGAAGAAAAAGACGGCACGTTTTTTCATCGATCGGTTCAACAGGACAATCGGGAAAGTATTCTTCCATCAGGCTTTGCTCTTCTTTTGCAAAATGAATTTCAATCGGGATACAGGTTTGATAATACGCAGTTTCCGCTTCTTTCATCCGCTGCTGGATATCACCGTGTTCCCATCCATCTGCTTTCCCCTGTATCTGTAAATCACGGATGCGCGCGACTTTAAAAGTGCGGTATGCTTTTTCCTGTGGCCAAAAGGCAAATAAATACCAAGCATACCACTTATAGTGAATCGCCAGTGGCTCTACCAGACGATGGGATTGATCGCCTTTTGCATTGCAGTACGCAAACGAAACTAGTTTTCGTTCTTTTATGGCTGTTTGAAGCAGAGCGTTTTTTTCTTGTACCGGTCGGTTTTCTCCTGTAACACCAAAATCCCAATAGATTTTATCTTGTCCTTTATTTTCTACTAGGGCACGATATTTTTCCATTACAGAACGAAGGGGTTCGCTGGAATAGGTAGTCGCCAGACTTTGCAGGGCCTTTACAATAATCTGTTGCTCCTCTTCTTTTACTTCGCCATTTTTAATGCGGAATGAAGGCAAAATGGCATATCCACCTTCCCTTCCGCCCAATGACGTCACCGGAACACCGGCAAGCGACAGGCTCTCCATATCCCGCTGAATGGTCCTGACTGATACGCCAAAACGCTCCGAGAGGTTTCGTGCCGACACTTTATCCTGATTCATCAGGATAAAGACAATTTCCAGCATGCGGTCTATTTTCATACCTGTCCCTCCCGTTTGGCTACACGGTTATTCATTGCCCGATTTTTTTTATTTTAGTATAATCGTCCCTTTATAAAAACGCAAATACTTCCGTTTTTTCCAAAAAGAAATCCCTGTTCGGTTTTACGTGAACAGGGATTTTCGTCCATTATATCACTTTTTTCGCCACTTTAGAAGGAAAGCCGAATTTAGGATTACCAGTACCGACCCCGCGTTATGCACCAACGCTCCAACGACAGGTCCCAGAAGCCCGGTAATAGCTAAAATAATAGCCAGGAAATTAAGTCCCATAGAAAAGGATAGATTGACTTTGATTGTTTTCATCATCCGTTTGGACAAAGCAAGCAAATGGGGCAATTCTCGGATTTCATCATCCACCAGTGCCATGTCGGCGGCTTCTACGGCAATATCACTGCCCACGCCGCCCATGGCAATCCCTACGCTGGCTGTTTTGAGTGCCGGCGCATCGTTAATGCCATCTCCAATCATGCAAACGGGGTGACCATTTTGAATAGACTCATCAATATAGCGAAGTTTATCTTCCGGCAAGCAATTGGCGTGGATTTCCTTGATACCCAATTGACCGGCAATAAAGGAGGCTGCGTTGCGATTATCACCGGTGAGCAAAACCGGCTGTACGTGCAGGTCATGCAGTTTTTGAATCATGCCGCTGCTTTCTTCCCGAATGGTATCGGAAAGCACCAGGAATCCGGCTACCAGTTCGTCTACAGCTAAATACGTTACGGTACAGCCCTGATTGCGGTATGCATCGGCCTTTGCAACGAGATTTTCACAAGCACCCGTTCCCCCGTTTTTCATCATTTGGATTGTTCCGGCCTGTATGGTTTGCCCGTTTACCACAGCTGTAACCCCTTGCCCGGGAATCATATGAAAATCGCTGGCTGTCGGAATCGCTTGCTGTGTCTCTTCCTGAAAACAGCGCACAATGGCCTTCCCTAGCGGATGCTCGGAATACTGCTCGACGGCAGCCGCCAGTTTATAGAGCTCTTCCTGGCTATATGAAGACACACTTTCTACGGCTGTTACCGTGGGCGTACCATACGTGAGAGTTCCCGTTTTATCAAAGGTTACTTTTTCCACACTGGCCAACCGTTCCAGCGCATCGCCTTCCCGAATTAAAAAGCCGTGTTTGGTCGCATTACCAATTGCTGCCATAATCGCGGTTGGAGTCGCCAACACCAGTGCACAGGGACAAAATACAACCAAAATCGTAACAGCGCGAATAATTTGCCCGGTCGCTAGCCATGTAATCGCAGCTGCCGTCAAAGCAATCACCACAATCCACGTGGCCCACCGGTCGGCAATCCCCACAATTTTGGCTTTGCCCGCATCGGCTGATTGAACCAGCCGAATCATACGCTGAATGGAACTGTCTTCCCCCACCTTGGTAGCTTTCATTGTAAACGAGCCAAACTGATTGACCGTTCCGCTGGCCACTTCGTCCCCCGCTGTTTTATCCACCGGTAAGGATTCCCCCGTCATAACGGCTTGGTTAATCGATGTTTGTCCCGAAAGAATCTCCCCATCTACAGGAATTGTTTCCCCGGGTAACACTCGGATGATATCGCCGATTTGTACTTGTTCGGCGGGGATAATGGTTTCCGTCTGCCCATGCAGAATACGGGCTGTCTGGGGTGTTAAATGAACGAGTTTTTCAATACCCGCCCGGGCCTTAGCCACCGTGATATCTTCGAGTAGAGCCCCCAGCTGCATGATAAAGGCAACTTCCCCCGCTGCAAAATCTTCTCCAATACAAACGGAAGCGATTAGCGCCATGGACACCAGTACATCTGCCTTAATATCAAAAGCTGTAATCAATCCAATAATGGCTTCCAGAATAATGGGAATCCCACATAGGAAAATGGCGACCCATGCCGCATCAAACGGCAGTGGCAAAAGATGAAAGATACTGATGAGCAGCGCTACCCCTGAAATGGCAAGCAGAATAATATCTTTTTTTATTCCGCCCCATTCCAAAAAACGCTCCAGTTTTTCGATACCTTTTTTCATGACGCAACACCCTTTCATAACCCATGGGGGTATAGGTATATTATACCCATAGGGGTATCCCCTGTCAACAAAAAAAGCAGCCCTATTTGGGCGGCTTTTCCTTACGGCGCCATGACCTTTCGCGCCAAAATTACTGCATATTAGCAAAACGTTCCACTGCTTTTGTGAACTTTTCAATGGTTTGATCAGCGTCGCCGTGTTCAATTCCATCCCGTACACAATGACGAATGTGGCCTTCCAACACGACCTGCCCCACTTTATTCAGGGCCGATTTAGCGGCATTGATCTGCGACAGAATATCTTCGCACGGTACATCTTCATCCACCATACGGTCAATAGCCTGTACCTGCCCAATAATCTTTTTTAACCGGCGATGCAGGTTATCGGCATCCATGCATTGTCTCATCTCATTCACCTTCCACCCGTTAGGAGTATAAGTATTCTATCAAAATCCCGTTTTCTTGTCAAACGGCTTGCTTCCTCATTTTGGGAGCAGGCTGTTTGCTTTCAATATGCCACCTATGCTATACTACCCCTATCGATTGTGAAAGGAGATAAGGAAAATGCCGCTTTTATACCATGCCTCCCCAGTAC
>CAJKJS010000071.1 GCA_905200265.1 uncultured Oscillospiraceae bacterium | reverse complement strand
CCGGACGAAGGGGAAAGCATCCATGGAACAACGCACTTCATCCCGCCACACTTTTTTGAAAAATGCAGCTGTTTTAACGGTTTCGGCCCTCATTTTGCGCGCACTTTCGCTGTTGCTGCGTGTTTGGTTGGCCCAGAAAATCGGGCCGGCCGGTATTGGACAGTACCAGCTCATTTTAAGTATTTTTTTGCCCGCCGTCAGCATTGCGTCCGGTGGGATCAGCCTGACCGTCACACGGCTTACCTCGCTGGCACTGGGGCAAAAAAAGCCACGGCGTATTCGCAGTGGCGTGCGCCGGTGTTTACTTTTTAGCCTTTGCTTTAGCGCACTCGCCTGCTTTTTGTTGATCCTGTCGGCGCGCCCGCTGGCGGTTACCTTTTTGGGCGGGGAAAGCTATGCCCCGTGTCTGTGGGTACTGTCCCTTTCTTTGCCGTTTATGTCGGCCGGCGCCTGTTTGCGGGGGTATTTTCTGGCCATGCGGTGTACCATCCGCCCCGCTTTGAGCGAAGGATTTGAGCAAATTTCCGGGATTCTCTTTGTATGGCTGTCGTTTTCCCTTTTGCAGCCTACCACATTGGGGCAGGCCTGTTTTTACATGATGGCCGCGTCGGTCTTATCCGAAATGGTTTCATGCCTGTTTAGCGCCGTACTATACCTTCTGCATGTCCACCGGTTTTTACCGGGCCGGGAAGAAACGTATCCTCACGTGGGGCGCAGCATTTGCCATATCACTTTGCCGGGCACACTGAGTTATGCCGCACGCAATTGTCTGAATATGGCGGTGAATCTACTGATCCCCGCCGGGCTTATGCGATACGGAGCCGACAGCACCGCTGCGATGGCACAATACGGTATGCTGGAAGGGATGGTCATGCCGTTTGTCACCTTCCCGGCTGTCTTCCTAACTGCCGCCAGTTCCCTTTTAATTCCGGAAGCGGCCCAGGCCATGGCCCGGGACGATCAAAAAGCCGTTTCCTCTTTGGCCGCCCGGGCGTTAAAACTCACGTTTCTTTTTTCCATCCCGGTTGCGTGCCTCTTCTTCTTTTTCGGCGTCCCGCTGGGCGAAATGTTTTATCAAAGTACGCAGGCCGGCCAATTTTTCCGGCTGCTGGCCCCTCTGACGCCGCTTTGGTATTTGGATACCATTGTCGATAGTCTCTTAAAGGGACTGGACCAGCAAACGCCCTCTTTCCTATATAATACCCTGGATGCCGCCGTACGCACCGGGCTCATCTGGCTTTTGCTGCCCCTATGGGGGCTGCGGGGCTATATTGTCACCTTATTTATTTGCAGCATTGGCAACGCCATTTTAAGCCTTCGGCGGCTTTTAAAAGTAGCCGGTGTCCGTCTGTATGTAGGACGGTGGATTGTAGCGCCGGGACTTTTGTGCCTTCTTCTATGCCAGCCCGCCCGGCTGCTGTTTGCCAGTCGTCCCTCCCCCTGGGTGTTGGGACTGTGCCTACTCCTCCCCCTTGCCGGTACGCTAGCCCTTTTACGATGGAGTTCGCGTTCCTTATGGCGTCATATTATATAGCCGTAATCGCTGTTCTCTCTACGGCCGACAGAATCAGCCCGGCAATCTCCTGCGCGGGGGCCGGGTCTTCCTCATTGAGCCATTTGCGGATAATCGCATACCCGCCATGGCAGAAAAACAGACGCACGTATTCCTCATGGCGCGCACTACAGGAAACCGGTATATGACGCCGGATCAATTCCCGAATCACTGGCAGCCCAAAGAGCCGCTCGGTAAAGTCCTGGTCATCAATCGCGTTGATCAGGATTTTCCATTTATGGCGGTCCTGGTTGAGGAAGGCCAATACGTCCATCAACTTTTCAAATTCCGATCCATCACCGGCTAATAAATGGCGTTCCAGTTCATCAAACAGGTCTCTTTCGATATCTTCCAGAAGATCGTAGGGACTTCCGTAGTACTTATAAAAAGTCGTACGGTTGATTTGCGCCTGTTCACACAGTTCATACACGGTGATTTTGTCCAGGCTTTTTTCCCCTAATAGCTGCGTCAGGGCTTTTTTCATCATCATTTTACTCAATCGAATACGCTGATTTTCCATGGCCCTCTCCTCAACAAATTCTTTTGTTTTGTTGCTTTTAAATCAAAACACTTCGTTTTGTTTCCATCACAACAAAGTAAAAGCAACAGTTGGTTGCTTTTACCCTTTTTTGTCCATTATAATAAGATTGATAGGGAAAGTCAACGACAGACCCTGGGGAAGGGGGCTTATTTTTATGCAAAAAGTCACTGAATTTCTGGTAAAACGGCGTTATTGGGTTTTTGCTGTCATGATGGTGGCAGCTGTTATTTGCGGCCTTTTAGCCTTTCGGGTACCCATTAACACCGACATGACAAAGTACCTGGCCGACAGTTCCCCTATGAAACAGGGCATGGATCTCATGGAAGAGGAATTCCCCGACACCGAACTGACGCAGACCATCCGGGTCATGGTACAGGGCCTTGATAAAGAAGGCCGGGCCGACATGCTGGAAAAGCTATCGGCCATCGAGTATGTCGACCACGTGGAGTTCGAAGAAGGCAGTGCCTCCTACCAGCAAGGGGACGAAACCCTCTATGTGATCCACACGCTCTACGATTATCAGTCCCCCGAAGAACTGGCGATTGAAAACGCTCTAGCCAGCGACTTTTCGTCGTATGACCTGACATATAAAAATGATAATACGGCCACCACTGACATTCCGCCGCTGGTATTCCTATTGGCCATGGGGCTGCTGACCCTGGTTCTGCTGCTGATGTGCGCTTCCTGGGTAGAGCCGTTTTTGTTCCTGTTTACCTTAGGGGTCGCGATTGTCATCAACCTGGGCACCAACCTGATGCTAGGAAGCGTATCGAACATTACGTTTTCCATTGAGGCTATTTTACAGCTGGTACTCTCCATGGATTATTCCATCATTCTAATGAACCGGTACCGGCAGGAAAGCGCCCAGCTTGACGACCGGTGCCTTGCGATGCAGCGCGCGTTGCGCCACGCCTTTTCTTCCATTCTCAGCAGCGGCATGACCACGGTGGTAGGGCTTCTTATGCTGGTGTTCATGAGTTTCCGCATTGGTCTGGATTTAGGGCTGGTGCTGGCAAAAGGCGTCCTCATTAGCATGATTTGTGTATTCACCGTGTTACCGGGACTCATTTTGCTGTTTGATAAAGCCATTCGCAAAACCGCCAAAAAGGTACTCCCGGTCCCCACCCGTTCTCTAGCTTCTTTCGGCAGCCGGTTCCGCCGTCCCATTGCAGCGGGGTTTGCTATCCTGTTTGTGGCCGTCTGTTTTTTGCAGAGTATGACCCAGACGGTATATACCCTGTCAACAGAAGATCCCATTGCCGATGTGTTTACCCCCACCAACACCCTGGTAATGGTGTACGATAACGAAGACGAAGAAGCGGTCGCCCAGCTGGCAAGTGAACTTCAAAAAGAATCCTTTACCACCGGGGTCATCAGTTATCCCACCACATTGGGAAAAGACTGTACGGTAAACGAAATGCTGGATTTTATGGGGGATATGGGCGGCGACAGTTCCCTGCCCCTCAATGAAACCACCCTTTCCCTCTTCTATTACGCCGCGTTAGCACCGGAAGAATTATCGTCCCTGACAGTCGCGGACTTTTTCACATTTTTACAGGACGAATCCGATACGCTGGAGGATTTTGACGTTTCTTTCTCCCTGGAATCAGACGGAGAATCCAATGCGCTTTTGTCCCTATTGGCACAACCGGAAGCGTTAACACAGCCGAAAACAGCCGAGGAGCTCAGCGGTTTGCTATCAATGAAAAAGGAAGATCTCCTCAATTTGCTGCTGTATTATGGCACCCAACACGGCGGCATGCCGGTAGGCACCTTAACTCTGCCTACTTTCACCGATTTTCTGCTAAACGAAGTGGCTCAGGACCCCACCCTGTCTTCGTTCTTTGAAGGGGACGACACGCTGTCGCAATTACAGGCCCTGTCGGTCTTTACTGACGCCGAAGCGGTCACCCGTCCCCTCTCCCATACCCAGGCGGGAAACATCTTAGGGCTTACTTCTTCGCAATCCGCGGGACTATACGCCTGGCTGCTGGCCGATTCTTCCAACTATACCCCCACCCCTATGGCACTGCCCACCTTTACTTCGTTCCTACAAGGGATACAAAATGACCCTGTCTTTTCTTCCTATTTAACAAAAGAGGAAACGGCTCTCATTGGGCAATTGGCACAGTACACCGACCCCGACTGGATCACGACGCCGCTCTCCGCCCAGGATATGGCCGCGGCGCTACAGGTGGAGAAAGAAACGGTGCAGCTGGCCTATACTCTGTATGCCGGCTATGCGCAGGAAAACAAAGCGCCTCTATTGGATGTGGTCACCTTCCTGAGTGAAAGCATGAAGGAAAACAGTCTCCTTTCCGGCTCGGTTTCAAAAGAAAACTTAAAACAATTAGAAGATGCCTTACCGCTGATGCAAGCCGCCGCTTCCGGGCAATCCTATGGCGCCGCCGATCTTGCCAGTCTTCTTGGGCTCTCCGAAACGGACGTTTCAGGAATTCTGGCCTTGTACGCTGCCAGTCAGGCTCCACCGGTCACGGCCATGACCTTGCCGGATTTTCTCCGCTTTATCACCGAAACGCCAGAACTTTCCGCCGCTTTGCCCGATGAAACGGCGCAGGAACTGACAAACCTGCTGGCACTTGTGGAAGTGGCCGAAACCAAAGCCCCACTATCCCCCGCCCAAATGGCGGCGGCCCTTACGCTTCCGGAAGCCACCGTGCAGCAAGTGTATCAGCTCTATGGCATGATGAACGGGCAACCGGCCCCCGAAACCATGACCCTTTCCGATTTTCTCCATTTCCTCTTGGAGACCCCTAGCCTGTCCGGCGCGCTGCCCGCGGAAACTATCACACAGCTATCTCAAATGGCCCAATTATCGGACCTGGCTGCTTCCGGGCAGGCACTTTCCTCCGAAACGTTGTCGGCGGTGTTGGGAATGTCCAGCGAGCAGATTGAGATGATCTTTTCCGCCTACGGAGCCGCACAGAGCAGCAGCACACCGGTCACCATGACCGTATCAGATTTTCTCTCTTTCCTACTGGAAAATCCGACGGTATCCGGGCAACTCACCCCGGAGAACCAGGCCTCTCTCTCTCAAGCTGCCACACTGGCCCAAGCGGCCCAAAGCGGCACAGCCCTGTCCGCTAAGGAACTGAGTACCCTGCTGGGTGTCACGGAAGAGGACGCTACTCTCCTATTGGCCCTGTATGCCGGAGAAAAAGCGGAACCTGTTACCATGAGCCCGCAACAGCTCATTTCCTTCTTGCTACATACACCGGCGCTGTCCCAGCAGCTACCGGACAACACACGTGCTCAGCTTTCCCAGCTGCAAACCCTGATGGAGACTAGCACGAAAGGCACCGCTCTCACGCCGGCACAGATGGGTACCCTGCTGGGCATGAAGGAAAACGATGTCCGGCTCCTATACGCCCTCTATGACGTCACCGGAGAAAACAGCCGGTATTTCACGTTTACCTTAGAGGAGCTGATTGACGCCCTACTTCAAAAAGACGCGCTGTCCTCGTTTACGGGTGGCCAAAATCAGGAGGATTTGCAAACGGCCCAATCTCTCATCCACCACACCCTAAACGGAACACGGTTTTCCCCAAATGAACTGGCTAAGCTGCTCTCTTTATCGGAAGAAGATGCCCAGTCCCTCTTCCTTTTGTATACCAGCCGGCATGGCGATACCGGTCAGTGGCAGTTATCGGTGCAGGAATTGCTGCGGTTTTTAACGGAAGAAGGCACTTCTTCCGAGGAACTTGGGGCCTATTTGGATGATAAAACGCTTGCCCAGTTAAAAAACGTGCGGGCCCTGGTGGATGCGGCTGTAGCGGGCACGTCGTTTGACGCTGATGCCATGAGCGGTCTCTTACAACCTCTTAGCGAATCCGTCACGCCCGATACCATAGGCCTTGCTTATCTGTATATCGGAAGCCTAAGGGATAGCGATCCCACCTGGACCATGACGCCGGAAACCCTCATTCATACCCTGCTGGACTTGTGCGAAACCGATTCCCGTTTTGCTTCGGTGATCGATGAGGACACCCGCCGCCAGATACAGGATGCACAGCAGGAGTTATCCGACGGAGTTCGCCAATTAAAAGGCACTTCCCACTCGCTTTTCATGCTCACGACCACCCTCCCCAGTGAATCGGCCGAAACCTCTGCGTTTGTGGAAAAATTGCACGCCTTTTGTGACGAGCATATGGAGCACCCGGTGTACTGGATCGGCACATCGGCCATGAACTACGAAATGGAGCAGAATTTTGCCCACGAAATGATGCTGATCACTCTACTCACGGCCCTATCGATCTTCCTTGTGGTGGCGCTCACCTTCCGTTCCGTGGCGATTCCTGTTTTGCTGGTGCTGATTGTGCAAGGCGGTGTGTACCTGACCATGACGATCAACGGTTTACTGGAATACAGTATGTATTACCTGGCGCTGCTCATTGTCCAGTGCATTTTGATGGGGGCTACCATCGATTACGGGATTCTCTTTACAAACTACTACCGCGAAAAGCGGCAGACCATGGAGATCCCCCAGGCGCTGGCGGCTTCCTATTCTCATTCGATTCACACCATCTTAACGTCGGGACTCATTATGATTTTAGCGACGGCAGCCATTGGGCTGTCCCCGGTGGAACCCACCATTGCCCAGATTTGCCAGACCATTTCGCTAGGCGCGCTGTCGGCCACGGTTCTCATCCTGTTTGTTTTGCCCGGACTACTGGCGGCCTGTGATCGGTTTGTGGTCAAACGGCGCTGATTCTGTCATATAAAGATACCCGGCTGGTTTCATACCAGCTGCACTTGTAAAATGAAAGTAGACACTCACAAAAGTGTGGGTGTCTACTTTTTT
>CAJKJS010000070.1 GCA_905200265.1 uncultured Oscillospiraceae bacterium | reverse complement strand
ACCGGGATACAAGGCAGAGAAAAGAAAAGGACCGAAGACGATTGCTTCGGTCCTTTTCTTCTATTCTATAATTTATGCATTCACTGCATCAACAAACCGCAGGAATGCGTTTTGGCCTTCCTGGGTATTTTTGTACACACCGGCATTTTCCAGAATACGGGCAAAGATTTCCGCTACATCCTGACGCACCAGTTCGTGAGCACTTTCGGTGGTGAAAGCATCCGGATGTTTTGCCTTTAATTCACAGAACCAGTCATAGTGGGGCTTCATGTTGTCCTGGGCAAAAATCGCCGCTTCCTCTTCGGGGCAGCACAGGGCTTTTTCCACCTGGGCCAGTTCCGTCTTCAGCCGAGCCGGCAACACAGCCAGACCCATCACTTCAATAAGGCCGATATTTTCCTTTTTAATGTGGTGATATTCGGCATGGGGATGGAACAGCCCCAGGGGGTGTTCCTCCGTCGTACGGTTGTTGCGCAGTACCAGGTCCAGTTCATACCGGCCATCCCGCATGCGGGCAATAGGCGTAATCGTATTGTGAGGAGTATCCTCGGTAAAGGCCAGAATATCCGCCGCTTCGTCGGAATACCCGCGCCATTTTTGCAGAATCTTATCCGCCAGATCGCAAAGCCGGTCGGCATTGGTCCCCGACAACCGGATCACCGACAGCGGCCACCGCACAATGCCGGCCTGTACGTCTTCAAATCCGTTAAAGGTAAGCGGATGTACCACCGGCGCTACCGCCATGGGGAATGTAAACCGGCCACCCTGGAAGTGGTCATGGCTGAGAATGGAACCACCCACAATGGGTAGATCCGCATTGGACCCCACAAAATAATGGGGGAACTGCCGCACAAAATCCAGCAGGTGTGCCATGGATTCACGGCTGACCTTCATGGGCGTATGGCGGGCATTGAGCAGAATGCAGTGTTCATTATAATACACATAGGGGGAATACTGCAAAAACCAGTCTTCGCCCAGCAGCGTAACAGGGATCAGGCGATGGTTACCCCGGGCCGCCTGGGAAACCGAACCGATAAAGCCTTCGTTCTCCCGGCACAGCGCGCATTTCGGATAACTGCTGCTTTTTTGCAGACGGGCCGCCGCAATGGCTTTCGGGTCTTTTTCCGGCTTGCTCAGGTTAATGGTAATGATGATTTCGCCGTAGGGGGTCATACCCGTCCATTTTTCATCCTTGGCTATCCGGTCCACCCGGATATAGTTGGAACTACGGCTCAGATCATAATAATAATCGGTGGCCTTTTCCGGATCGGTTTCGTACAGTTTACGGAACTTCTGCACCACTTCCGACGGCCGGGGCATCAGGCAGTTCATAATTTCGGTGTCGAACAGGTCGCGGTATACCGGCGAATTATTTTCCACCAGCCCCTGTTCACAGGCCCAATCCAACATGGGCTCCAGGATTTCAGCCGGGTTTTCCAGCCATTCCTGCGGCGCCTGTTCCGGTTCATAATCGGTGATGTGCAGCAAAGCAATCAACCGGTTGGCTGCATACACCCGGTCTTCTTCTCCGAGCAGCCCCCGCTGCACGCCGTACTGTACCAGTCTTGCGATTTCACGGTTCATATTCATGTAAAAGTCCCCCTTATGCATGTTTTTCCACGATTTCCCCAGCAGTTTTATAGATATGGCCGGCGGGTACAACCCCCCGTACCATGGAAAGCGGATACACCCGGCTGCCCTGCCCAATAATAGAGCCGGGATTCAGTACACTGTTGCAGCCGATTTCGGCAAAGTCCCCCAAAATGGCGCCGAACTTCCGGCGGCCGGTGTCGATAATTGACCCCTGGAACCGAATGGTCACATGGGTATTGTCCTGTTTCACATTACTGGTAATGGCGCCCGCTCCCATATGGGAATGATACCCCAGTACCGAATCGCCCACGTAATTGTAATGGGGCACCTGCACATGATCAAACAGAATCACATTTTTCAGTTCTGTGGAATTTCCCACCACACAATCGGCGCCCACCAGGGCATTGCCCCGCACAAAGGCCCCGGGCCGCACTTCTGTGCGGGGACCAATAATAGCGGGTCCTGCCAAGTATACGTTGGGGTACAGCACCGCCGTTTTGTGTATCCACACATTTTCCCCTTGCTTTTTATACTCATCCTCCGGCAAGGTCTGCCCCAAGGTCATAATCAGCGAACCAATCTGATCCAGAATCTCCCACGGATATTCGCACTGCTTCAGCGCCGCGCCAGCCAAGGAATGGGACAAATCGAAGAGCGCCCCATTTTTCAGTTCTTCGTACATACAAGCTCCCCTTTTCACAAAATTGGTTTCCGTTTTCATGATAATCCTGTTTGACTGGTGGGTCAATGGGAAAAACCATCACCTTTATGCATTTTTTCCCCCTGCTGCCTGTCTATTGGCGGCTTCGCGTATGGCACGATCTTCTTTTTCCAGTTCTTCATACAACGCCCGCGGTGTCCAGGTGCGGTTATGGTCCGTCAGCACCGCTTTGTGACGAATGGGCGGCACGTTTTCCTGGCGCATGGTTTCCAGTACTTTACTGAGTTTGGAAGAAGAAAGCCCACAAAAAAGCAGCATGGGACCGGGTAAAGCCGGACTTTCTGCTTCTGTTTCTTGTAAGCTGACAGACAGCCAGTTTTCAATCGGTTGATCCAGACAACCATTCGGTACCACCTGACATGCTATGTGGCAGCGCGTACATACTTTTGTGAAAGAATCATAAAGGTTCCCTATATTTTCCGCGGGGAGAAACAGCAAAACTTTCTCCTGCTGCAAGCGCACTTTCATGATGAATCCCCCTTTTTTCAGTTCGTACAACTATTATACCATGGAAAATGGGAAAAGACAGGCTCTTTCAAAAAACAACCCTTTTGGGCTGTGTTTCTCGGTCAAGATGCCAAACTAAGTAGAATTTGAAAGGTTTTTGTGGTAAGGCGAAATTCCCTGTGTTATAATAAACTTGAAAAGAACGGACAAGCCCTTTGTGATAAAGGGCGCAAATCTTCAGGAGAAGGGTGTTTAGTAAACATGGGAACGAGAGAATCGCAACTGTTTTTCCGCCAGAATGGCACAGCTCCCCTGGGTATTATCGCTACGGAAGGCGCCAAAGAATTGGCCGGCCGTATTGATGCCTACCTGGTCAAATGGGCCAAAGAGGCCGGCATCGAAAAAGACACGTTCATTATTGAATCGGAATGCCCCCGTTTTTCTTCCGGCGATGCCAAAGGTCTGATCAAATCCACCGTACGTGGTATGGACCTGTACTTTGTCGTCGACGTGGGCAACTACAGCATTAAGTACAATCTGTTCGGACAGCCGAACTCCATGTCCCCCGACGATCATTTCCAGGATCTGCTTCGTCTGATCCAGGCCGCGGGCGGCAAGGCTCACCGGCTGAATGTCATCATGCCCATGCTGTATGGCGGCCGTCAGCATCGCCGCGCTTACCGGGAATCCCTGGACTGCGCTTTCATGCTGCAAACCCTGCGGGATGTAGGCGTGAGCAACCTGATTACGTTTGACGCACACGACCCCCGTGTGATGAACGCTGTGCCGCTGATGGGCTTCGATAATGTAATGCCCACGTACCAGGCACTGAAATCCCTGTTCCGTCATGTACCGGATTTGAAAGTGGACCGCGATCATTTCATGATCATCAGCCCCGACGAAGGCGCTTTGAACCGGAATATGTACTACGCTTCCGTGCTGCGGGTTGATCTGGGTATGTTCTACAAGCGTCGTGACTATTCCCGCATTGTCAACGGTCACAACCCCATTGTGGCCCATGAATATCTGGGTTCCTCCGTGGAAGGGATGGATATCTTCATCGCGGACGACATTATTTCCTCCGGCGAATCCATGCTGGATATCGCTGTTAAGCTGAAAGAAAAAGGCGCCAAGCGCATCTTTGGGTATGCCACCTACGCCATCTTTACTAACGGCCTGGAAACATACGACAAAGCGTATGGACAGGGCATGATCGACGGCGTGCTGGGCAGCAACCTGACGTACCGCACGGAAGAGCTGAAAAAGCGCGAATGGTTCTTCGAAGTGGATGTTTCCAAATACGCCGCTTACCTGGTAGCCGGTATGAACCATGACATGTCGTTCTCCAGCGTATTGGACCCCCACGAAAAGATTGCCGCTCTGTTGGAAAAACGGGAACAGGGTCTTGTTTAAAACCTTGCCATAACGTACTTGTAAATAGGAAAAACCGCCTGAAATCAGGCGGTTTTTTTCATGCTTTCTTCTGCTTGAGTGCGGCTTTTTTTCGTGCTACAATGAACTCACATAGAAAGGAGGCATGTGGTTATGACGGAACGACCTGCCATTGTACAAAATCCTATTTTACCTGGTTTTAACCCGGACCCTTCGCTTGTACGCGTGGGGGACGATTATTACCTGGCTACCTCTACCTTTGAGTGGTTTCCGGGGGTACAAATCCACCATTCCCGCGATTTGGTTCATTGGGAACTGGTTGCGCATCCGCTACAGCGGTTGTCACAACTGGACATGCGAGGCGAAACCCCTTCCTGCGGGATATGGGCCCCGTGTTTATCCTACTGCGACGGGACCTTTTACCTGATTTACACCGACGTGAAAAACAACCGTGGGTTAATGAACGATACGCCCAACTATCTGGTTACGGCCCCTGCCGTCACCGGCCCGTGGTCAGAACCTATTTTCCTCAATGCCAGCGGGTTTGACCCTTCCCTGTTCCATGACCGGGATGGGCGCAAGTGGCTCGTAAACATGCTGCACGACTACCGGCCCTACAAAAACACCTTTTCCGGGATTGTGATGCAGGAATATAGCGAGCAGGAAAAGAAGCTGATCGGCCCCCGCCGAGTGATCTTTGGCGGCACCTCCATGGGTTGCACGGAAGGCCCGCACCTGTACCGGCACGGGGATTATTACTATCTGATGTGCGCCGAAGGCGGCACCGGGTATGCGCATGGGGTCACGGTAGCCCGCAGTCATACTCTGTTTGGTCCCTATGAGCCGGACCCCAATGGGCCTATGCTTTCATCCCGCCACATGCCTTGGGCCGCTTTACAAAAGGCCGGACATGCCAGTTTGGTGGAAGGTGATAATGGACACTGGTATCTCGCACACTTGTGCGCGCGTCCCGTTGGAGAAAAGCGCCGCTGTATATTAGGCCGGGAAACCGCCCTGCAAGAGGTGTATTTTACCGATGACGGCTGGCTGCGCATGAAAAACGGCACCGATTATCCTGCCGAAAAGCTGGCGCTGCCCACCGGTGGGGACAGCACCCCCACCTGCCGGAATCTGCACGAGGATTTTGACGGCCCGTTCATTAGCCCGCACCTGCAATCTTTGCGGGAACCGCTGGGGAATCGAGCCGATTTAACGGCGCGCCCAGGCTGGCTGCGGCTGCGTGGCGGACAGTCCCTGTTTTCTCATTACGGCGTCAGTCTGCTGGCTCACCGGCAACAGAGCTTTTACTGCCAAGCAGAAACCAGGCTGTCTTTTGCCCCCGATCACTTCCAACATCTGGCGGGGCTTACCTATTTTTATGACGAACTGAATCATATATCTCTAGCTGTTACCCGGCACGAAACGCTGGGCCGGGTGCTGACGATGATTCGCACCCGCCAAGGGGAAAGCGATCTACCCCTGGGGGCAGGGATTCCTCTGCCGGAAGAAGGCGATGTACGCTTGCAAGTATGCACCCGCAAAGAAACCGCTCACTTTTTCTATGCGGTACGCCCGGGTCCTCTGACTGCCATTGGGCCGGAACTAGATGCTACCCTGCTATCCGACGACGCCTATGAAGAGATTGGCCAAATGCGCTTTACCGGCGCCTTTTTGGGTATATTCTGTATCGACCTGGACCGTTATGAAAAATCAGCCGATTTCGCTTATTTTTCTTATACCGAAACGGAGGGACTGTAATGCGTATTTTGGTCATTGGCGGCGATTACTGGCATCCTTTTGAAGTGGTACGACGTGGCCTAGCCGGCCTACCCGGGGCGGAATTCGATTTTGTGGAAGACGCCAAAGACATTCTCACCCCTTCCATGCTGCGGGAGTACCCGCTCATTTTACTCACAAAAGGTGATACGCTGACGTCTGCGAACCAAAATCCCTGGTTTGAAGAAGGCGTCACCCAGGTGCAACCATCCGACTTTGCAGACTACTTGCAGCAGGGCGGTGCTATCTTAAGTGTGCACGCCGGAAACTGCTTCCGGCAGGAAAAAACACCCGCCATGACGGAACTACTAGGTAATACCTTTTTAGGTCATCCCCGTCAATGCCCCATCACCATACTGCCCCAAGGAGAACATCCTATTACCCGGGGGATCACTCCGTTTACTCTACAGGATGAACACTATAACCTGCGATTGTTGTGCGAGGATGCCCAGGTCTTCCTGACAACTCACAGCGACGCTTGTTCCGACCAGGTCGGCGGTTACACCCGTCAAATAGGAAAAGGACGGTTGTGTGTTTTGACTCCTGGACACAATGGCGCCATGTGGGCTCACCCCATGTTCCGCCAGCTCCTTACTCAGGCCATTGCATGGTGCACCCATACAGAAAAAGCGTAACGAAAAGTAAAAAGGAGGCAGGGAAATTCCCTGCCTTCTTTTTTATTAGTATGAATTTATTGGCTTCTTTTTGTTCCTACGTAAACGGGGCCATCGTTTGCCATACATAGCCTTCTTATTATCACCACACTGGTAAGAAGATGCTATTATACGTTACCTTCCTTTACTTCCTCAAAAACTGTACAATCCGAATCATTTTGATTTGATACATTATATTCGTGAAAACCCCCGCTGTCTTATCAACGACAGCGGGGGTTTTCGGGATCTTATTTACATGGATTCGTGGAAAGTACGGGCAATGACTTCCAGCGGCTGTTCACGAGACAGACGATGAAAGGAAACGCCATACCCCGATACACGAATGGTCAAAGGCGGTGACTTAAACGGAGGGTCC
>CAJKJS010000069.1 GCA_905200265.1 uncultured Oscillospiraceae bacterium | reverse complement strand
GGCGGACGGGCTAGTGGCTACCAGTTGGCCGACGGACAAAAACTGACCAAACAGGAAGGCATTGCCCTGGCGAAAGAGGGGGGCATTCTGGGGGTGGCCGTTGCCGAACGCAACGGCAGCGAATACCTGCGTACCTTGCCGGGGGAAGACCGGCGCAATCTGGCCGATTTGCCCAGTACCGAAAGGGACTCCTAAGCGCTTTACTAAGAAAGAAAAAGCCTGTACCACAAAGGATACAGGCTTTTTTGCATGTTATTCTTCTTCGTCGCCGGCGCCCTGTTTGCCGTGAACCGAATCGTGAATCTCAAAGCTCACACCGGTTTCCTGGGGCACTTCTTCGTCGAATACATAATCTTTGCCCGGCAGTACGGCATTGAGCACAATGCCGGCAATGGAAGCCACTGCCAGAGCCGTCAGTTCAATGGTTATGCCGCCCAGCGGGATGGCTACCGTGCCAAGACCCAGGGCCGACACCAGAATGACAGCCGCCACAATGGAGTTGCGGCTCTTGGCAAAGTCCACATGGTTTTCTACCACGTTGCGCACACCGATAGCCGAGATCATGCCATACAGCACGAAGGAGATACCGCCGATGACGGCATCGGGCAGCAAGCTGATGCATTCGGCCACTTTCGGAGACATGGACAGCAGAATGGCCACACAAGCCGCAATGCGGATGACTTTCGGGTCATGGACTTTCGTTAGTACCAGCACACCGGTGTTTTCGCCGTAGGTCGTGTTGGCCGGGCCCCCGAACAGGGAAGCCAGAATCGTAGCCAGCCCGTCGCCCAGCAGCGTGCGGTGCAGACCGGGTTCTTTGATGAAGTTCTTGCCGACCGTAGCGCTGATGGCGGAGATATCGCCGATGTGTTCCATCATGGTAGCCAGCGCGATGGGCATGATGGCAATGATGGAGCTAATCGCCAAGGACGTGTTGCCGACATTGCCGAACACGATTTCGTGGCTGTTAATGGGGAAGCCGATCCAAGCCGCATTTTGCAGGGCCGTGATCTTTTCCACGCTGAACAGCTTCATGTTTGCATCCCCGAACAGGCAGATATACTGCTGAATGCTTCCGTCCGCCTGGGGGAAATCAACGGTCTGCCCGCAGGTAACCGCCAGCACAATCGATACAGCCACCGACACCAGGATGCCCAGCAGAATCGGAATGATTTTGGCCATGCCTTTGCCCCAAATGTTGAAGATCACAATGGTCAGCAGGGCCAGGATGGCAACCGGCCAGCAGGTCTGGCAGTTATTGACCGCACTGCCCGCCAGGCTAAGCCCAATCGCAATGATGATGGGGCCCGTTACAATGGGCGGGAAGAATTTCATAACCCGGGAAATGCCCACAACCTTAATGATAGCCGCCAGCACCAGGTACAGCAGCCCGGCACAGGCCACACCCAGGCAGGCATACGGCAGCAGTTCCGCCTGCGTCATGCCGTCTTTACCGGCGGCCGGCGCTACTGCTGCATAACCGCCCAGGAAAGCAAACGACGAACCCAGGAAGGCCGGTACTTTCCCCTTGGTGATCAGGTGGAACAGCAGCGTGCCCAGCCCGGCCATCAGCAGCGTAGTGGACACATCCAGCCCCGTCAGCAGGGGCACCAGCACCGTAGCCCCGAACATGGCGAAGGTGTGCTGAATGCCCAGAATCAGCATCTTCGGGATGCCAAGCGTTCTGGCGTCTGTGATAGCGCCCGTGTTTTTTTCGCTCATACACTTCGACTCCTTCATGATAGATTGAAACCGCAAAAAAAAACGGCTCTCGCTTTCGGTTTACCGAAAACGATCCTGCCGTTTTTTCTGAAAATGGAAAAGAAAGGGAAAATGGCTTAGCCTGCTCATAACACAACTGACTTTCACCGTTTTTCGCCACCTTTCTTCTCGATCCGCACAATCATATCATGTTTTTTACCAAATTGCAAGCAAAAAATGAACAAAACATGAAGAATCGAAAAGAATCATCCGTGCACTCAGCCGCGCACAAAGGCATGGCGAGGCGCGCCGCAGCTGGGGCAATGTTCGGGCAGTTCTTCGAAGGGAATATCCGGGTCGCTGAACCGGTACCCGCACACCGGGCAAATGAACGATTCCCCGTCAGCCCCACGGTTACTGGGCAGCGGACGGTATAGCGGCGCATTGCGGGCCGGTGCCCCTTTGATCACGGTACGGTAATAATCGTACGACATGGGCTGCCCCACAAAGGATTCGCTGCCCGCCAGCACTTTGCCAATAAAGATCGTGTGGGTGCCTGCATCCACTTTGGCCACCACTTCGCACAAAACCCAGCAGCAGGTGTCTTCTTTGATCACCGGCACGCCTTCCCGCAGTACCCGGTGGCGGATGTTATTGAGCTTGCCCCCACAGCGTCCGCTGGTAAAGCCCAAGGCCCCGATCACGGCACCGCTGGTATTGCGGGACAGAACCGAAACCGAGAAAAGCCCGTTTTGTTCGATGCATTGGTGGGAATAGTTTTCCCGGCTGATGCACACGGCAATCCGGCAATCCGGCGCCGGCGACACCTGAGCCGCCGATGTGCAGATGCAGGCGGAAGGACCTTTTTCCCCTTTTACGCCAACGGCGTACATCCCGTATGTAAATTGATCCAAAATTGCAAGATTCATGTTGTGCCTCCTGCCGAATGCGGCTGTTTGATCTTATCCCAATAGGCTTTAAAAGCCTGTTCATTTTTATTATCGCCAAAGGTGTAATAATGCGTGTCCCGCAGTATATCGGGCAAATACGTTTGCTGTGTCCAGTGATTGGGGAAATCATGGGGATACAAATAGTGCTGCCCTTTTACTTTGGCATCGGCGCCATCGTAATGCATGTTCTGTAATTGCCGGGGAATGGCGCCCACTTTGCCTTTTTTCACATCCTGCATAGCGGCATTGATGGCATTATAGGCCGAATTGGATTTCGGGGCCGTGCACACCAAAATCACCGCATCGGCTAACGGAATGCGTGCTTCCGGCAGGCCGACCATCATGGCCATATCCACCGCCGCTTTCACAATGGGGATAATTTGCGGCCACGCAAGACCCACGTCTTCGCACGCACACACCATCAGTCTCCGGCAGGCTGACGGCAAGTCTCCGGCTTCCAGCAGCCTTGCTAAATAGTGAACCGCGGCATCGGGGTCGCTGCCCCGCATACTCTTTTGGTAGGCCGACACAATGTCGTAGTGCTCGTCGCCTTCCCTATCGTAGCGCATGGCGCTGCGCTGGGTCAGCTCCCGGGCCTGTTGTTCCGTTATATGCAAGGCGCCGTCTTCCTCCGGAATCGCCGACAGCACGCACAGCTCGACGGCGTTCATGGCTTTGCGCACATCGCCGCCGCAGGCCTGAGCAATCACCGTCACGGCAGCTTCATCCACGTCCATGGCCTGCTGCCGTTCTTCCTGACAAAAAGCAAACGCCCGTTTGACAGCGGGCACCACATCCTCCGGGGTGACCGTTTTAAATTCAAATACCGTACTGCGGCTTAAAATCGCGCCGTACACATAAAAATACGGGTTTTCCGTGGTGGATGCAATCAGCGTAATGCTGCCGTTTTCAATGAATTCCAGCAGTGTTTGCTGCTGCTTCTTATTAAAATACTGGATTTCGTCCAAATATAGCAGCACGCCGTTGACCCCATCGAGGGTATTGGTCTTTGCAATGACGTCCCGAATATCGGCGGTGGAAGCGGTGGTACCGTTTAACTTACAAAGCCGCTTTTTCGTGTTGCGTGCGATAATCGACGCCAGGGTGGTTTTCCCCACGCCGGAAGGCCCGTAAAACACCATATTGGGGATCTGCCCGGATTCCACAATCCGGCGCAGGGCCATACCGGGCGCCAACAAATGACGCTGGCCGACCATCTCGTCGAGCGTACTGGGCCGAATTCGATCGGCAAGTGGTGCCGGCATTCCCTCTTCCCCCTTTCCTATAGCTGCATGAAAATGGACAGGCGCTTATACTTCGTCTGTTTTCTCCACTTCGTCCGGCGTATCCGTTTTCTCTTGTTCCACCGGTTGTGCCGGCGTTTCTTCCTGTTCCGCCCGGCACTTGGCAATGCAGCGGAACAAATGATAGTACGCGTACAAAACGGTGCGTTCCATACTGCCCGATTCATATGGCGCCGTGGGATCAATCTCCAAGCGGCCAATGCCGTCCCGCGCCAGCAAGAACACCCGGTGTTTACCGGCGCTAGGCAACTGGTAATCGTCGTCTTTCATAAAGGTAATCTGCCCGGCAAAGTGCCCCATCACTTTCCACAAAAGGCCGGCGGCTTCTTCTACTTCCGGTGCGTTTTTCTGTACGCCCATCATCACGTCGCCCCGCCGGGTGTACAGGTTGACTTCTTCCGGATACCGGCACACCATCGTGGTGCACCCATCCGCCGAAGCAATATCAATTACCGCGCTGTAAAACGGCGGTTCCCCTTCTTCCTTCTGAACAGGAGGTGCTGCGCCCAGGGCCTGGGTGCGGATTTTGCGATACACCGCTGCCGGATCGGCTACCGGCGGTACCGGTTTGGGAGCCGGAGCCGCCGGTTTTTCCGCCGGTTCCGGGGCAGGCTGGTCGATATGGTCATCGGGCTCATTCTCGCCGCGCATTTTTTTGAGAAGATCTTTGAATAACGCCATAGTATTTTTTGTTCTCCTCCCGTGTAGAACTATCGTTCTAAAATCGATAGTTTTATTGTACACGTTTTCCCGGCGCTTGTAAATGTACTTTTTATAAGAAAAAACAAAAGGGCCGCATGAATCACCACACGGCTCCTTTGTCGCAGGGCAAACCCTATTCTTTATTCGTACAGCGGGTATTTCTGGCAGAGAGCCGCGACCCGGTTGCGAATCGATTCGGCCTTTGCCTCGAAATCATCTTCCATGGCAAGGGCGATGCAGGCCGCCACTTCGTCCATATCGCTTTCCACAAGGCCCCGGGTGGTAATGGCCGGGGTGCCAATGCGCACGCCGCTGGTGACAAACGGGCTTCGCTGTTCGCCGGGCACCGTGTTTTTGTTCGCCGTAATGTGCACATCATCCAGACGGCGTTCCAGTTCTTTGCCCGTCAGTTCCATCCCTGTCAGGTCGATCAGCATCAGGTGGTTATCGGTACCGCCGGAAACCAGTTTGACGCCGCGCTTTTGCAGGCCCTCAGCCAATGCGGCCGCATTTTTCACAATCTGCTGCGCGTACTGACGGAAAGCCGGTTTAAGCGCTTCGCCCAGGCACACCGCCTTGCCCGCGATGACATGCATCAGCGGTCCGCCCTGGGTGCCGGGGAAAATGGCTTTGTCGATTGCTTTGGCGTAGGCTTCTTTGCACAGAATCAGTCCGCCACGGGGACCCCGCAGGGTTTTGTGGGTGGTTGTGGTGACAATATCGGCATAAGGCACCGGGCTTTGGTGCACACCACCGGCCACCAGCCCCGCAATGTGGGCCATATCCACCATCATCAGAGCTCCACAGGCATCGCAGATTTCACGGATGCGGGCAAAATCGATGGCACGGGGGTACGCACTGGCACCCGACACAATCATTTTCGGGCGCACCTGCATGGCCTGTTCATACAGTTTGTCGTAATCAATCCGGCCGGTAACAGCGTCCACCCCATAGGAAACAAAATGGAAGTATTTGCCCGACAGGTTTACCGGGGACCCGTGGGTCAAATGGCCGCCTTCTGCCAGGCTCATGCCCATAACCGTATCGCCGGGCTGCAGCAGCGCAAAATAAACAGCCGTATTGGCCTGAGCGCCGGAATGGGGCTGTACATTGGCGTGTTCAGCTCCAAACAGTTCACAGGCCCGTTTGCGGGCGATATCCTCCACCACGTCCACGTACTGGCATCCGCCATAGTACCGTTTACCCGGGTAGCCTTCGGCATATTTATTGGTTAAAATGGACCCCATGGCCGCCATAACCGCAGGCGACACAATGTTTTCCGACGCAATCAGCTCCAAATTCTGGCGCTGGCGGGTTAATTCCTGCCCCATCGCGGCGCCCACATCGGGGTCGATTTGTTCTACAAACCCAATCGTGTCGAGCATATCCTGATACATACGTTTTTCCTCCTTTTCTTTCCTGTCACCACACGCCCGCCATCTGCCAGCGGTACGTTACCCTGATTATACACAGATTTCCCATAATTTGCAATACATATGTAAAAGCCATGCAGCTTGCCGGGGGAAATTCCGCAGACAGGCGGTTTTTTCCCTTTTTTCCCTTCCACAATTTGCAGGATAAGGATAAAAATCATGCAAAAAACTTTCCGGTTGCGCAAAAAGGCCGTCTGCGGTACAATGAAGAGACAGAATGGAAAGAAGGAGGTTTTCCTCTATGGATCGACAGGAAAAAGCATGGCGCGCTGTGGAAGCGCTGGAACAGGCATACCCCGGCGCCCAGTGTTCGCTGACATATACCGACCCCTTACAGCTGCTGATTTCGGTGCGGCTGGCCGCCCAATGCACGGATGCCCGCGTCAATCAGGTGACCCCGGCGCTGTTTGCCCGGTTCCCCACTCTGGACGACTACTGTGCTTCGTCCCCGGAAGAAATTGCCGAATACGTCCGCTCCTGCGGGCTGTACAAAACAAAGGCCCGGGATATTTATTTACTATGCCGCAAATTGCGGGACGAATACGACGGCGTGGTGCCCGACACCATTGAAGAACTTGTCAAATTGCCGGGCGTGGGCCGCAAAACGGCCAACCTGATTGTGGGCGACATTTTCGGCAAACCGGCCGTAGTGACCGATACCCATTGTATCCGCATCTGCGGGCGGCTGGGGCTGACGGATGAAACCGATCCTTATAAAGTAGAAATGGACCTGCGCGCCGTTTTGCCCCCGGAAAAAGGCAGCGATTTCTGCCACCGGCTGGTGCTCCACGGGAGAGCCGTGTGTGATGCCCGCAAACCGCTGTGCGATGCTTGCTGCATGAAAGATTTTTGCCGGTATGTGGAAAGCGGCGGCACCATTGACCCCAAAAAGCAAGCGGCCCAACGAGCCAAGAAGA
>CAJKJS010000068.1 GCA_905200265.1 uncultured Oscillospiraceae bacterium | reverse complement strand
AAATAGAGCAGCGTCGATTTGCCGCAGCCGGACGCCCCCGTTAACACGGTAATGGCGTCCTTTTCAAACCGGGCGGAAAACTGCTGCAAAATGGGGCGGCCCTCCCGGGTGTAGGCAAACGTAATCTTTTCGACCGAAAGCGCCATGGGCTTACTCCGGCAGATACGCGTTGGTGTATTCGTTTTCCCGGCGGCGGCTGATGATGCCCTTTTCCACCAGGAAATCGGCCATGCGGTCCCAGCGTTCGGGACGGATGCGGCCCCAGTGGCCGTTTTCATCCAGCAAAATGGAAGAGAGGTGTTTCTGGCTGCGGATAAGCAAGCTGTCGCTGCTGCCTTCCGGCATGTATTCTTTTACTGCCAGCACCGATTCCTCCGGGAACCGGGCCGCCTGGATGTACCCGCGTTCCAGCGCAGCGAGGAATTTGCGCACCGCTTCGGGGCGCTGCTGCAAAATTTCGTGGGTAGCTGCGATGCTGGGAGCGCAGAAGTCGAAAATGGGGTCGACGTCGCCCAGGTTAAAATAGTTGATCTCTTTCCCGGCTTCCAGCAGCACCTGGTTTTCCCAGTTTTCATAGACCCACGTCGCGTCGGCTACATGCCCCAGGGTGGCCACAATGTCGCCCACGTCCATGTTGACGAGGTTCACTTTGCTGTAGTCGCCGCCGTCTTTTTCCACCACCCGGCTGATCGCCGCGTGAAACCAGGCCGGGGTCCAGTGAGTCAGGCGCTTGCCTTCCAGCATGCGGGGCGACGTGATGCCCGCTTCTTTTAACGACACAATCCCGGAATCACACTTTTGCGTCAGGGTGGCCACCGCCGTCATGCCAATGCCCCGTTCCATGCATTCCAGCATGGCGATTTCCGGCCCCAGCACGAAATCAGCGCCGTGCAAGTCCATGTTACCGTGGACTTCGCCGAAAATTTCCACATCCAGGCCGCTTTCCGTGAACCAGCCGTTTTTCTGGGCCAGTAAAAAGCCCGTGTGGTTGGTGTTCGGGAACCAGTCCAGTACTACTTTGATTTTTTCCATCGCAAATTGCCTTCCTTTCTTATCCTTCCCCGCTACAGGGCTTTAATCGTCATACACATCCGGCTGTTTCAGTTCGGCGCCAATCGCGTAGCTTTTCAGTACGCCGGTGCGGGCCAGCAGATCGCCCAGCACTTTGCACAGGATGCCGGAAAACACAATAGCACTGACAAACCGAACGGCCAGCTGCCCAATGAGCAGCGACGGCGCCAGCGCGATGTAGTTGAGGTAGTAGAGTTCATAGCAGAAAATGAACACCGCCGACAGCATGCCCGCCAGGGACATCGACACAAAGTTCCACTTTTTGTACCGGAACAGCAGGAACACGACTTCCGCCCCGGCGCCCTGAATCAGGCCGGTGAGGACCACCGTCAGCCCGCCGGAATTGCCCATGAGCAATTCGATGGCAGAAGCCAGCATTTCGGTAATCAGCGCGGCACCGGGCTTGCGGATGATGTACGCCGCCAAAGTGGCCGCCATAAACCACACGCCATAGATGATTTCGAACGCATAGTTCGATAACCCCGCAGGCGCCAACGCCGCCGAAAGCGCCATGCCGCCGTCGAATACCGCCAGATACACAACGGCAAAGACCACGCCGAAAATGGCCATCAGAATAATGTCGCGCAATTTCCAGGTTTCTGTTTTCATGTTTTTTTCTTCCTTTCCCGGGCCGCAGGGCCCGCCCCGTATACCGGATATTTGTTTCCCCCACAAAAGGGCATAAAAAAAGCCGCACAGCCTTCGCTGAGCAGCTTTTTTCGCACCGGTAACGGCGCGTCTATTCGTCTCCCTACGATGGCATGATCCAACAGGTTCAACGGGTCATGGGCGGTCTGTCCCATATCTCAGCCGGATGCGTCCGGCCCCCCGGGTATTCACTTGTGCGGTTTTTTTCGGTTACAGAGTATAGCACAAACGGGAAAAATTTGCAAGTGTGCCGTTTTTACGGCTGGTTTGTCACATACAGGGGTTTTTCGCCTTTTTCTATCCGCCACACGTTTTCCCAGATAAACCGGTGGGCCCGCTGGAACGACCCCACGGTGATGCCGCCGATATGGGGCGAAAAGACGAGTTTTTCCGCCACCTCTTTCGGCAGATGCAACAGCGGGTGGTCTTCCGGTACCGGTTCGGGGGACACGGTATCGAGCCCTGCACCGGCGAGGTGTCCGCTTTTTAGCGCACGGATCAGCGCTTCATTCTCCACCAGATCGCCCCGGGCCGTGTTAATGAGCAGTGCGCCGGGCTTCATGGCCGCAAAAAATTCGTCGTTCGCCATGCCGGAAGTTTCGGGCGTGACCGCCACACACAGCATCACAATATCGCACTGGGCGAGAAGATCCGCTTTTTCGCAGTAGATCACCCCGTACTCCCTCTCTTCCTCCACCGGGCGGCGGGTGCGGTTCCAGTACAGCAGTTCACACCCAAAGGGCGAAAGCCGCCGGGCGGTCGCTCTGGCAATATCGCCAAAGCCCAGCAGCCCCACGCGGCACTGGGACAGTTCCGTAATGCCCCCCAGCATCATGGTTTCTTTCATGTCCATTTGATGCCCGGCCCGCACGGCGGCATCGGCCACCACGGCCCGGCGCAGCAGCATCAGGCTGAGCAGCACGTTCTGTTCGGCCACCGCCCCGACGTTGACCCCTTTGCAGTTGCAGATAAAAACGCCCTTTTCATTGGCAGCGGCGGCGTCAAACCCGTTGACCCCCACGCCTTCCGACTGGATCAGCCGCAAATCCGGCAGCGCCAAAATCGCTTCACCGGGCACCGGCGTCATGGGGTCGGCCACAATGGCACCGGCCCCCGCCCCGGCCTTTTGAATGTCACTGGCCGAAGCGCCCCGGGGCAGATAGACTTTGTCGCACTCCGCGGCAAAAGCCCCCAACGGGCCGTTTTGAGGCAAATAGGTTTCAAATCGTTCCTTTGCCCCAATGAGTAACACTTTCATTCTGATTTCCTCCCTTGGGATTCAAAACCCTTTTTTCCTGGATTCTATACAACATATAGTATACTACGAAAGTAAACCGCACGCAAGAAGGAGCGTTAGGAATGGCAAATTCCATGTAAAAAAGCAACCGGCACATTCGGTACCGGTTGCTTTCTTTTTATGCTTTTTCGTGCAGGATCAAGACCCCATAAGACGGAATTTCCACCGGGCCCTGGTTTTTTTCGCCTGTCAGGCTGTTTTCCATCTCCCGGTGCAGCATCACCCGGCGGGGCGCTGCTTTGTAGTTGAGCAGGAAGAACGTTTTCTTTCCGTCCTTTTCCCGCACGGCTACTTCCACATCCCAGGGCGCTTCGACCCAATCCCCAAAGGTTTCGTCCATGTGCAGCTTTTTCAGGAACTGCACGGCGGTTTCCCGATTAAAGGCTGCCCCGTAATAGTACACCTTTCCTTTGCCCACCTGCCGTTCGGTCAACGCCGGGCGGCCATCGTAGTAATTGCCGCAGAAGAACCCAACGGCTTTGGTGCCGGGCAAGGGCAGCAGCACTTCGTTAAATTCGGGAGCCGGCAGCCGCTCGCCGCCCCACATGACGGTTTCCGGGCCATCGGCTTCGCACAGCAGGGTGAAATCTTCCACTTTCACCCCCGCCAGTTCCATGGCGTACCCGGGCATGGGCCGCATGGGGCAGCGCCCGTATTCATCCTTATACCCGGTGCGCACACCGAGAATCAGCGTGCCGCCCCGTTCGGCGTACTGGCGCAGCAAATCGGCCCGGGGTTTTGTCAAAATGGTGGGGTGCGGATAAACAAGCACATCATACTGTAACAGGTCTTCCACCGTCACGGTGCGTTCGCTTCCCTCTTCGGGCAAGTAGACAAAATCCATGGGCGTATGGCATACCTGACCGGCTTCGAACCAGCCATAGTCGCTGATCACATCCTGCCGGCGCCAGTTGTCCTGTTCGCTGTCCCATTCGTTGCTGTAATCTTTCACCATGGCGATGCGGGCCTGGTACCGGGAACCGGCCAGAGCGGCCATTTTTTCGGTTTCCGCGGCAATTTTCTTCAGTTCCCGCAGCCGGCGGTTCGGCTCGTTATCATAATTTAACAGCCCGTGCCAGTAAATTTCCGTCCCCACCGGCGCGGTACGCCACCGGAAATACGAGACAAAATCGGCCCCGTGGGCAATGGCCTGCCAGGTCCACAGCCGCATCTGGCCCGGTTTGGGGGAGGGCTGGCGAATCCGGCTCACCCAGCCGCCGGGTCCCGACTGCTGTTCCATCACGCCGAAATTGGGCGAAATGGAGCGGGTGCGAGTCAGGTTCCAGCCAAAGCGGCGGTCATTCATGGCGCCGGGTTCGTTCGGGTGATTGCCTTCATCAAAGGCAAAATTCGGGTAGTTGTCGTAGGTCATAAACGACAGCGCCCGCTGGGTCATCTCGTGGCTATCCAAATGGCCAAAAATGCCGTTGGTGGTAATAAAGACGTTATCCGGGATATACCGGCGCAAAATGGCGCTCTGCCGCTCCAAATACCGGGTGATGATAGCGCTGACAAAGCGCTTTTCCATCAGTTTCATATGCGGGTTAAACCCGGGGGACGTCACCGTGCGGGGCAGGTAGATTTCGTCCCAGCTGGTGTACGTCTGGTTCCAGAACACGGTGCCCATTTTGTCGTTGAGGTTTTCGAGGGTGCCGAACTGCTCCTTCAAAAACTCGCGGAACGCCTTGTGGTCGCTTTCGCTATAGTACACATTCACTTCGCAGTTGCATTCATTATCCAGCTGCCACCCCACAATGGACGGGTGATGGCCGTAGTGCATGGCCATTTGGGTAATGATGCGGTCGCAGAAAGATAAGTACGTTTCGCTGGTATAATTATGGTGCTGCCGCAGCCCGTGGCGGTACAGCACCCCGTCCTGCCGGGCGTTGAGGGTTTCGGGGTATTTTTCCGTGAGCCACGCCGGGGGCGTGCAGGTGGGCGTGCAGAAGATCACGTTCATTTTTTCCCTGCTGCACAAATCCAAAAAGCGGTCAAAAAAGGAAAAATCGAAATGCCCTTCGGTGGCTTCTATTTTACTCCAGGCAAATTCCCCCACCCGCACACACTCGATACCGTGTTCTTTCATGCGGCGCAGGTCCTCCTGCCACAGGTGTTCGTCCCAATGTTCCGGGTAATAGCAGACCCCCAATGCAAGGTGACTTAGGTGCATCGTCTTTTCCATGCCAACAACTCTCCCTTCATCCGGCCGGTCCGGTTTTCTGGCTTTATGGTACCACACAAAAGCTGTCTGTACAAGTCCTTTTTTTGCCCCGGTTACGCCTTTTCTTCCCCGGCGGCCATGGCCTGTTTGTCGCACAGTTCTTTATAGAGGCCGTTTTGGGCCAATAGTTCTTCGTGGCGGCCCTGTTCCACAATGCAGCCGTCTTTGAGTACCAAAATCTGATCGGCCCGGCGCACGGTGGAAAGCCGGTGGGCAATGACGATCATGGTACGGGAACCGGCCAGGTGGTCGATGGCTTTTTGAATTTCCGACTCGGTTTCGGTATCCACGGCTGAGGTCGCTTCATCCAAAATCAGCACCGGCGTATCCCGCAAAATAGCCCGGGCAATGGACAGCCTCTGCTTTTGCCCGCCGGAGAGCCGCACGCCCCGTTCCCCCACAGGCGTTTCGTACCCTTTGGGCATACGGCGAATAAATTCGTCGGCATGGGCCGCCCGGGCGGCCGCTTCGATTTCCTCCCTCGTGGCGCTTTCCACCCCGTAGGCGATATTCTCCGCAATGGTGCCGTTAAACAGGAACGTGTCTTGCAGCACCATGGAAAGCCGGTCGCGCACATCCGCTAAACGGGCATGGCGGATATCCTGACCATCCAGCAGCACCCGGCCGGAAACGGGGTCATAAAACCGCTCCAGTAGCGCTGTAATGGTGGTTTTCCCCACCCCGGTGGGACCGACCAGCGCCACCATGGTGCCCGGCGCCGCATGGAACGAAATATCCCGGAGCACCGGTTCGGCCGGGTCGTACCAGAAGGAAACATGGTCAAACACAATATCCCCTTTCCCTTCCGGCAGCGGGACGGGGGTTTCATCCTCTTTAATTTCCGATTCGGCGTCGAGAATATCGAACACCCGCACCGCCCCGGCGTAGGTCTGCTGCACATCTTCCACCAACCGGGCCAGGGTGGCCAGCGGTTCGTAGAAAAGCGCTAAGTACATCATAAAGCCTACGACGTCGCTCACGGCCATGTCGCCCCCCAGCGCCATACTGCCGCCCAGGGCCACCACAATCACGGTACCCAGGGACGTGAGCAGCTGCACCAGCGGCTGATACACAGCGTTGGCGAAATTCGCGTGGATGTTCACCCGGGAATAGGTATCGCATTCCTGCGCGATTTTTTCGTGTTCCGCCTGTTCTTTATGGAAGGTCTGGATTTCCCGCATGCCGGACACATGGTCCTGCAAGATGCCGTTGAGTTCGCCCAGCACCCTTTGGTTCACGCGATAAAGCGGCGCTACCCGTTTGGAATACTGCATACTCAGCAGAACCACAAACGGCACGGGAATCAGGGTAAACGCCGCCAGCACCGGGTTAATCACAAACAGCATCACCGCCACCCCCAGCACGATGAGCACGTTGCTGAGTAAATCGGGAATGGCGTGGGCCACCAGGATTTCGATTTGCCGGGTATCGTTGACCATGCGGCTCATTAAATCACCGGTCTGTTTATCGTGGTAATACCGCAGGGACAGCGCCTGCAATTTATCGTATACCGTTAAGGTCAGTTCCGGCACAAAGCGCCATGCCGCCAAGTGGGAAATCCCCAGCTGAATAAACCGGCATACGGCCCTTATAAGATACGCCCCTACCAGCACCAGTGCGTAAATCCACAGGCTGTTTTGCGTTAACACCCCGTCCTGCAGCCCGGCGGTGAGCCGCCGGGTAATTTCCGGTGTGACTAAATTTAAAAGCGCCGCGCCTATGATCCCCAGCACCGCGATCAGCAGTGTGCCCCAGTGGCGCCGGGCCATTTTCATCAACCGGCCGGTAAATCCGATGTTGATGTGCATCCTCCTATGTATTTTTCAATAAAGTTATATTACACCTTTTCCTTTCCC
>CAJKJS010000067.1 GCA_905200265.1 uncultured Oscillospiraceae bacterium | reverse complement strand
ATCTCATATAAATATACCCTCCTTACTGCTTGTCCAGTAAAGAGGGTACATATCATAATCCGTGGGCTTTTTTAAATTCCTTATTTTTTAAATTCAGCAAACGCTTCTTTTACTTCTTTTTCGCGCTGCGTATTTTCTTCATTTTCAACAGAGTCGGTATAGACCATCATGTACTTACCGTTCTCACTCATCATGGCCCCTTCCGCCTTTAAACCAACAATGGTAAAGGTGCCATCTTTCTTGACACTCTCAATAACGGAAGTCGCTTCCTCCGAAAGATTCGCTAAATCAAATTCATACAATTCAATTTTAATATTGTCGGTTCCATTTAGGCTAACCGTATACCGAATACCACTTTTGGCGCCGATCATAGACGCTTTCATTTCCGTACTGGAATCACTCAGGTATCCTTTCGCATCCAGATATTCACACAATCCCTTGAGATTGTCTTCCATGGCGCTTTCATCCACATTGACCGTCGACGATTCCTGTGCAGACGATTCTTCCGTACTGCTTTCCGAAGCAGACGAAGCTTCCGGATCTTCCAGCGCACAAGCAGCAAAGCTAAACATCATCATGGCAGCACAGAAAAAGGCCGCCGCACGTTTCATGGTTTTTTTCATAAAGGTTCTCTCCTTTGTTACCATTGAGAAAGGCAGATAAAAAAATGGGACAAAGCAAAGGATTTGCTTTGTCCTGTACCGGGATATTATGCGCCGCCGGCACATGGGTTCGAATAAAGAAAAGAGCCTGGAACGCTTTCAGCGTCCAGACTCGCTCTGGTGGACGCAAGGGGACTCGAACCCATGACCTCTCGCGTGTGAGGCGAACGCTCTAACCAGCTGAGCTATGCGTCCAAATTGGTGACCCGGACGAGATTCGAACTCGTGAACCCGCCGTGAAAGGGCGGTGTCTTAACCGCTTGACGACCGGGCCATATGGTAGCGGCGACAGGATTCGAACCAGTGACACTTCGGGTATGAACCGAATGCTCTAGCCAACTGAGCTACGCCGCCATTTCTCTGCCGCTCTGTTCCGTGCGGCGCGAGTATTATTATACATACAGGCAAGGGTTTTGTCAACAGGAAAATCAAAAATTTTTAAAAAAATTTTTTGTGCGACAAAAAGCCCTTATTTTCCCTTTCCTCCAGCGTGCCGTCATGCTGAAAAAAGGGTCTCTCGCTCGCCAGTCATTTTCCCACTGCCAATGTGCCTGTATGGCTTCCAGTGCCAGTATGATATCCAGCCAATGGATATTTCCATTTTCCTTCAAAATCGCTGACAGACGGTTTCTTTCCTGTAGTATGGCCCAAGAAAGACCAATGCATACACCATACGATCGACACTCACTAAGTTTTGCTCGTGTGCGATGGAATCAGAAGATGGCGGCTGAGGCTCTGTGTCTCTCAAAAATGAATGGTATTGTTGTATAATCAAAAGGCAATTTCTCTGGCATGGCCTCCATAGAAGCACCTCAACGGAAAGCATCCCCCCCTCCCTTTTTTCATACGATTCTTTTTTGATTTCAAGGTTCCCCCTCCATCGCAGAGAATACGGTTCTCTTTCCTCTCTTACTCTTATTGTATAAAAAGGGCTCCTATGGTATCAGCAACAAAAAAGCGGCGGAATCAATCATTCCGCCGCCTTTTTATTCTTTTAGGATCCTATTTTGTACTTACTCCTCGTTACCAATTAAAAATGCATCGAATAGTTGGGAGCTTCCTTGGTAATCTGGATATCATGGGGATGGCTTTCTTTCAAGCCCGCATTGGTAATGCGCACAAATTGAGCTTTTTCGTGCATTTCGTCAATATTGGCGCATCCTACATAACCCATACCGGAGCGCAAGCCACCGATCATTTGATAAATCGTATCACTCAGCGGTCCCTTGTAAGGTACGCGGCCTTCAACCCCTTCGGGTACATACTTCTTATTCTTGGACTGGAAGTACCGGTCGCTGCTGCCGTTGCCCTGATTCATCGCGCCCAGGCTGCCCATGCCGCGGTATACTTTAAACTGACGGCCCTGGTACAGTTCCATATCCCCGGGGGATTCCAAGCAGCCAGCCACCAGCGAGCCGAGCATGACAACATTGGCGCCAGCTGCCAGTGCTTTAACAATATCACCGCTAAACTTAATGCCACCGTCGGCAATAATCGGAACACCGTATTTAGCCGCCATACAGGCCGAATCATACACAGCCGTCATCTGCGGAACGCCAATACCCGCTACAATTCGCGTGGTGCAAATCGAGCCGGGACCAATACCAACTTTCACACAGTCGGCGCCTGCTTCAATCAGAGCCTGCGTAGCCGCTGCGGTTGCCACGTTACCTGCAATCACCTGCAGGTTGGGGTATGCCTTTTTCACACGACGCACCGCATCAATGATCCCATTGTTGTGGCCATGCGCAGAGTCCAGCGCCACCACGTCCACCTGGGCCTTAACCAGTTCCGCTACGCGTTCCAGCATATCGGCTGTAGCACCGATAGCAGCGCCACAGAGCAGACGGCCGTTCTTATCACGAGCCGAATTCGGGTACTTGACCGCTTTTTCAATATCCTTAATGGTGATCAGGCCCTTTAAGTAGCCCTTTTCATCTACAATCGGCAATTTCTCAATGCGATGATGCCGCAGAATGTTCTGAGCTTCCGCCATAGTGGTCCCCACCGGTGCCGTTACCAGGTTTTCGTGGGTCATCACTTGTTTAATCGGCGTGCTGTAATCATCCGACGTCATAAACCGCAAGTCACGGTTGGTAATAATCCCAACCAATTTGCCATTTTCACAGATCGGTACACCGCTGATGTGATACCGGGCCATAATTTCGTTGGCGTCGGACACCAGGTGTTCCGGAGACAAAAAGAAGGGATTTACAATTACACCGTTTTCCGAACGCTTCACGCGGTCCACCTGATCGGCCTGGGCCTCAATGGTCATATTCTTATGAATGATACCAATGCCGCCTTCTCGTGCCATAGCGATTGCCATGTCCGATTCCGTAACCGTATCCATGGCAGCCGTCATAATCGGCGTATTCAGCACCACGGTTTTGGTCAGGTGGGTCGTCAAGTCCACTTCATTGGGCAGAACATGACTCTCAGCCGGGATCAACAGGACATCGTCATACGTGAGACCTTCTTTGACAAATTTTTCGCTGTAATTGGTATTGAGCATAACAGATCCCCCTTTTTGCAATGATTCTCTCGTTTGTATTTTTTCAATTATAGCAAAATCACACTATCATTTCAAGAAAACCGCCAGAACGGCCGTGATAGAATTTCCGTCCTCTTTTTCATGGATTTTCGTAAATTGTGCAATTATTTTGCTTTTGTCCTAGCAGTAAGCGCCCGTATTTTTTATACAATTAGGAATACCCATGCTATTTTATACAAATAACATGGGTATTCAAGGGGTTATTCAGCCGTTACTTCGACATCTTCATCATACCGGGGTGCCTTCGGCATATCCCAACCATGGTGATCTGTATGCAGCAAATGATGCGCCAATTCCGAGTTGGGTTCGCCCAAAAAGTCTTCATACAGCACTTTGATTTCAGGGTTTTCATGAGAGAAGCGCAGGGTATTTTTGGCATCGTACTGATACAGCACCTTACCTCGTTCGCCTGCCAATTCACAACCATCATGGATCGGCTGGCCGCCACCGCCGGCACAACCACCCGGGCATGCCATTACTTCCACAAAGTCATACTTCACTTCTCCTCTCCGCACAGCACGGATCAGCCGGCGGGTATTTCCCAGTCCACTGACAACGGCCGTGTGAATGGTTTGGCCACCCAGGTCAAAATCAGCTTCTTTCCAGCCCCGGGTTCCACGCACCTGGGAAAAAGCATCTGCAGGCGGATTTTCTCCGTTGACTAGAGCATAGCAAGTCCGCAAAGCCGCTTCCATAACACCACCCGTTGCGCCAAAAATGACCCCGGCTCCGGACCCTGTGCCCAAGGGGGAATCAAATTCTTCTTCCGGCAAATGGGTCAAATCAATTTGATCGGCCCGAATCATGCGGCAGATTTCCCGTGTGGTGAGCACATAGTCTACATCTTTCCCAGCGCCGGCATCATTGATATTGGGTAAATCACATTCCTGCTTTTTCGCAAGACACGGCATAATCGATACACTGGTAATTTTTTCGGGGTCCACCCCGATTTTTTTCGCAAAATATGTTTTGGCCACAGCCCCAAACATCTGCTGCGGAGATTTTGCTGTGGACAACTGATCCACCATATCCGGGTACTGGGATTTCAAAAACCGTACCCACCCCGGGCAGCAGGACGTAAACATAGGAAACTTATGTTGATCCTTTTCCTTCATACGGCGCAGGAATTCGGTGCCTTCTTCCATAATGGTTAGGTCGGCACTGAAGTTGGTATCGAAGACATAGTCAAAACCCATGAGCTTTAAGGCCGCTACTAAACGTTTATCCGTCGCATATTCCGGCGACAACCCAAACGCTTCGCCCCATGCAGCCCGTACAGCGGGGGCAATTTGCACGACGGTGATCTTATCCGGATTCTGTAAATCTCCGGTCATATCGAACAACCGGGCCGTGTCGTCCCGTTCCCGCAAGGCGGCCGTAGGACAATGAGTGATACATTGCCCACACAGCGCACAGTCGGCATTTTCAATCAGGCGGTTATGGGATACATCTACGTTGGTGCGGGACCCGGTAAAGCTAATATCCCAAATATTCAGGCTCTGCACCCGGTCGCAAATCTGCACACAGCGCATGCATTTAATACATTTGCTGGTGTCTTTAATCAGCGGGAACTGTAAATTCCAGTCCTTAAACGTCGGCTCGTTTTTATAATGGTCTTCGACAAAATTCAAGGTGTTGGCAATTTTTTGCAGCTGACATGAACCACTGCGCACACAGGTAGGACAATTGGTACGGTGTTGCGATAAAAGCAGTTCTACATTTGTCCGGCGCGCTTCCCGCACTTTCGGCGAATTGGTAATAACTTCCATGCCCTCTTCCACCACATTATTACAAGAGGTAATCAGGTGGTCGATGCCTTTCACTTCCACTACGCAAACCCGACAGGCAGCAATTTCGTTGATATCCTTTAAATAGCACAAAGTGGGCACCGGGAATCCAGCCTGTTTGGCCGCTTCCAAAATGGTGGTTCCCTCGGGAACGGTCACCGGTCTTTTGTTGATTGTTACGTTTACCATTCCTTCGTTCTGCCTCCTTTAAAGATCCCGTACCCAAAGTGATCGCAGCGCAGGCACCGTCCAGCTTCCTGGCAAGCTTCTTTTTCACTCATACCAATTTCAAAGGGATCAAAGCCCCCTTTGCGTTCGGCCGCCGACAGTTCGTGCATGTTCACGCGCCCACAGGGTACCTTATCGCTCAAATCGGGGTTTGGCACATCGACATCCACGGAAATAACATGCTTGTACCCCAGGTATTCATCAATGTTGGCAGCCGCTACTTTCCCAGCTGCAATCGCACGAATAACGGTTGCAGGACCGGTTACACAGTCGCCACCAGCAAAGACGCCCGGCGCATTTTCTATGGCGCTCCAGTTTTCGGCTTTAATAACACCGCGAGTAATCGGAATCCCTTTCGCTTCAAAATGACGGGTTTCAATGCCCTGGCCAATGGCTACAATAATCACTTCACAGGGAATCCTTACATCCTCTAGGCCGGTATCTGCCGGAGCCGGGCGACCACGACTAACCTTGCCAATCATTTTGGGCGAGGCCCACAACGCCGTAACACGGTTATGCCCATCGGTTTCAATGCGGGTGGGTGCATGCAGTTCCAGAATTTCGGCGCCTTCCGCAATGGCCCCTTCCACTTCTTCTGCCAAAGCCGTCATATCGTCTTTCCGACGGCGGTATACTACGGAAACTTTCTCTGCACCGGCACGAATGGCCGAACGTGTGCAGTCCATGGCCACGTTTCCGCCGCCGATGACACACACTCTTTTGCCACGAAAATCCGGGATAATTCCATCGCCAATATTGCCCAGCATTTCAACAGCAGAGATAACTCCTTCGGCGTTCTCTCCTTCCAGCCCCACTTTTTTATCGCTGTGAGCGCCAATGGAGATATATACCGCATCATATTTCTGGCGCAGCTGATCAATGGACAGCATACCTTCTTCGTCCCCAATACAGGAGTTCAGATGGACGCGTACACCGGTAGACAAAATGCTATCAATATCTTCCTGTAACCGCACCCGGGGCAACCGGTAATTGGGAATGCCGTAAATGAGCATGCCCCCCAGTTTCGGCCGCTTTTCAAACACGGTAGTTTGGTGACCCATAAGCTGTAAGTAGTAGGCCGCCGAAAGTCCCGACGGACCACCACCAATAATGGCCACTTTTTTGCCGGTAGACGGTTCACACTGGGGCGTGGGCACCACACCGGCATGATCCACCGCATACCGCTTCAGCCCCCGAATATTGATGGGAGCATCAATCATATTACGACGGCACCGTGCTTCGCAGGGATGCTCGCAAATAAGCGCACACGCTGTGGGGAACGGATTGTCTTTACGAATCAAGCGCACAGCATCTGCATACCGTCCTGCTTTCACTAGCGCCACATATCCAGGAATATCCACCCCGGCGGGACACAACGCCCGGCACGGTACCGGCTGATCCAAATGATACAAGCACCGGTTATGCTGAATATGCTCTACATAGTCCTCGCGGAATCCTTCCACACCGTGTAGCACCATTTTGGCAGCTTCCACCCCAATGGCGCAGTCAGCGGAATTGACAATAACGCGAGCGGTCCGCTCAATCAAATCCAGTTTTTCCATCGTGCCGCGACCGCTGAGCACATCTTCTAATAAGTTGCCCAGTTGTCCCAATCCAACCCGGCACGGCACACATTTGCCGCATGTTTGGGCGTGGCACATTTTCAAAAAAGCAGAGGTCAAATCGATGGGACACAGACCAGGCGGGCTGGATGCAATCCGCCGTTCCATGTCTTTATAAAGGCTTTCCACCACCGACTGAGCCCTGCTCGTGGTCATAATTGTGAGCCTGCTCATAAATCAATACCATTCCTCTCTGAATTTCCGTTTGAGAAAAATATCAAACCTTTTTTATTCTATCATC
>CAJKJS010000066.1 GCA_905200265.1 uncultured Oscillospiraceae bacterium | reverse complement strand
GAGGGGGGATGGTAACAGCCCGGTGGCCAGTGGCCTGCTGGGGGTCCCACGCATGGGGTCCTCCTTTTCCCGTTTAGCGAAATGTTTCAGGGAGAGAAGCCGAGTGTCTGGTACCGTTATGACTAGGCTTTTGAGTGCACCGCCTGTTTTCCATGCAAAAAGCCCCTCCCGGTCCGAAAACCGGAAGGGGCTAATGCGAAAAGCGCGGGATCGAATTACCCGTTCACTTTTTCAAACCGCAGAGACAGAAGCCGCAGGCCACTCTGGCCAAAGGAAAGTTTCATGTATTCCGTGCCGGCTTCCAGGGTGAGGGTGGCGTCTTTTTCCACCACTTGCCCGCCGGTGCCCACAAACGAGAACATGGCCATGTGGTGTCGCAAAGAGACGGTCAGCGGGATTTGCGCTACACCGCCCGCTTCACTGGATGCGGTGGCCGTTATTTTGTATGTGCCCGCTTCTTCGGTGAGGGTGGTATACACCGTGTTGGTGCCTCGGGTGGTGTCGATGCCGTCGGTATCCAGCACCGCGCCGTCGCAGATGATAAAATCAGGGGTCAGCGTGGCGGCCGAAGGCAGCGTATCATCGACGTTCCCCGCATCTTCGCCGGTCCGCTCTTCCATGCACTGGGAGTTCATCAGGAACCGGCAAATGTTCATGGCACAGCGCTGCAATTCGCCCCGGGTGAGGGTGCCTTCCTGCAAAGCTAGCAGCGCATTATCGCCGCCGGAGTTCTTTTCGCTGTCGGTGACAACCATGTACAGGTCATTCTGAGCGCGCACCATAGCCCGCACGTTCTGCATGGTACCGGGGTGGCCTTCTTCATTCATTTTGGCCCACCAGTCGGTCATCACAATGCCGGTAAAGCCCCATTCACCCCGCAGGATGGTGGTGCACAAATCGTAGTTCCCGGCGGTGTAAATGCCGTTTACCTGACCATAGGTGGTCATGATGGAGTGGGCATTGCCTTCTTTTACGGCAATTTCAAAGCCGCGCAGGTACATGTCCCGCAGGGCGCGTTCCGAAACCCGGGAATCCAGGAAGGTGCGCCGGTGTTCCTGGTTGTTGGCACAGAAATGTTTGATGGTGCCGGTCACCGGCATACGGTGCAGGCCCCGCAACTGGGCAGCCGCCATGCGTCCAGTGAGCAACGGATCTTCTGAGAAGTATTCAAAGTTCCGTCCCCCCAGCGGGCAGCGGTGCAGGTTGATGCCCGGGCCCAGTAGGGTATCGACTCGGTTTTTGTACAGTTCGCGGCTGAGTTCCCCGAACAGCGCTTCGTTGAGCGCTTCGTTAAAGGTACAGGCGAGCAGCGTGCCGCAGGGCAGAGACGTAGCCCGGGTGCCGCAGTCCATGCGGATACCCGACGGGCCGTCGGCGCAGCAACCAGCCGGTAAGCCCATACCGCGCAGCCGGTCAGTCAGCCCGCCAAACGCGGCGGCGGTGCCGGGGGTTACCTTCGGGGAGCACATGCCTTCGCCCCGTACAATGGCACATAGGTCTTTGTCGGTCATCTGGGCGATGAGCTGGGTCAGGGTGTGGCGCCCAGCCTGCACGCTCTTTAACGTAATACCCCGGTCACCGGTTTGCGGAATGGACTGGGGCCGGTTTTCTTTGATACGAGCATTTAAATCATATTGCCGCAGGGGCACCGCTTCAAAGGAGGGTTTTAACACGCCGTCTTCCATCACCGGGTGCAGGCGCTGCATATCCTGGGTGGGGGCCATGGCCTGGTGCAGCCGTTCGACCACCGTCAGTTCGGCACGCTTAAACCGGGCACAGGGCAGGGCCGAGCGCACATCGGTACCCAAATAAAATACGTATTCCCCGGCTTCCAGCACGCGGCAGTAGGGGTTGCCCGTCACGCCGCTATCATCGTAAGAGGCCAAATCCCGGATGTTTACCGTCAGGCACATGTTTTCGAACTCGTCGGGGCCCAGTAAGCCGGTTTTTCCATAGGCGCACAGTACCCGGGCCGGTTGCCCCAGACGGCCCTGGGGCAGCTGGGCATATACCTGTACCACTTCTTTGCCGGGTACTGTCCCGGTGTTCGATACCGTCACCCAGAACGACAATTTGCCGTCTTTCAGTTCCGTGCGGGATACCGATACACCAAAATGGGTATACGACATACCATACCCAAACGGATACTGCACGTTATCGGGATCAAAGGTTTCCAGATACCGGTACCCCACATAGATATCTTCTACATATTCATCAAAAATTTCGCCGCCAAAATGCTGCGCCGCGGGTACTTTCGAAAGATCCCGCACAATGGTGTCGGTGAGTTTACCGCTGGGCGATACTTTGCCGGTGAGCACGTCAGCGACCGCGTTGCCGCCTTCCTGTCCGCCTTGCCACACGTACATCACGGCGTCGCACAGGTTGTCCCAGCTCATGTCCATCACGCCGCCCACGTTCAGCACTACGGCTACCCGGTCAAAGTGACGGCGCACGGTTTTCAGCAGCTCTATTTCGCCATTCGACAGGTAATAGCTGCCGGGCTTGTCTTCACAGTCCCGGTCTTCCCCAGCGAGGCGTCCCAGCACCACCAGCGCTAAATCGCTTTCCTTGGCGGCTTTGGCGGCCAGTTCGTCGGAAACGGGCATTTCTTCCTGGCAGAAGGGTTCCTGGGCCCAGCCCTTGCCCCGGTCGAACGGGTGGTCGTTTTCCCACGCGGCGTAGGTATTATAAAGCTCTTCGTTTACGTGAATGCCTTCGGCCGTTTTCAGGCCTTCGGGGATATCCACCACATAATCCACGTTCACCAGACCGCCGGAGCCAGTGCCACTTTTATAGTAATCCAGCTGGATGCGGCCGAAAATCGAAACCGTTTCGCCTTCCCGGATGGGCAGGGCCTGATGGTTGTTTTTCAGCAATACGGCGCCTTCTGCGCCTGCCAGCCGGCAGAGTTCCTGCATGCGTGTCATAAAAAGTTCCTCCTCAAACCATATTTGGCATCATTTTACCATATCTGTCCCGGGAAAACAATGGAAAGCAAAAGAAAAAGAAGCGGTTCCATATAGCAAAATGATGGATTTTCTTTTAAAACCTATGATATAATGAAAGAAAATGCCTAAATTTACGGGGGAAAGCCCCTTCCAGGAAGGAAAGGAGAGAAAGTGTTGCTGACAGCTTTATTTTTGGCCGCGGCCGTCATATTCCTGTGTATTGTATGCCAACGGGTATCATCCCGGCTGGGAGTACCTATGCTGCTCATCTTTATTCTGCTGGGCATGGCGTTTGGGTCCGACGGCGTAGTGAAAATCTGGTTTGACGACTACCGTTTGGCAGAACAGATCTGCTCGACGGCGCTGATTTTCATCATGTTTTACGGTGGATTTGGCACCAAGTGGCACGAAGCGAAACCGGTGGCCCCTCAAGCGGTGCTGCTCTCCACTATGGGAGTGGTGATTACCGCCGGGCTAACAGGGCTTTTCTGCTATGGGGTGCTGGGCCTGCCGTTTTGGGAAAGCATGCTGCTTGGCAGTGTGGTAGGCTCTACCGATGCCGCATCGGTGTTTTCGGTGCTGCGCTCGAAAAAGCTGAACCTTAGAGATCACACCGCCTCCCTGTTGGAAGTGGAAAGCGGCAGTAATGATCCTTGTGCCTATATGCTTACCGCTGTAGTACTCAGTGTGATGAACGGCACCGGCTCCAGTGGGGCGATCCTTTACACTATTTTCGCCCAGGTGGTGTACGGTGCTGTGGGGGGTGTGGTGCTGGCATTGGTGGCGTTGTGGGCGTTAAAACACCTAAAAGGCCTGCCGGAAGGCTTTGACACGGTGCTGGTGGTGGCGCTGGTGCTGTTTTCGTACGTACTGCCTGCCTGGATAGGTGGCAACGGGTATTTGAGCACATACCTATTCGGTCTGCTGCTGGGAAACCACCCCCAGGGTGTGCCGGGCAAAAAGGCGCTGGTGCACTTTTTTGACGGGATCACCGGGCTGATGCAAATGCTCATTTTCTTTTTGCTGGGGCTTTTGTCGTTCCCATCCCATTTGCCGCAGGTAGCAGTGCCGGGACTGCTGATTGCATTATTTTTAACGTTTATTGCGCGACCGGCAGCAGTGGCGCTGGTGCTCACGCCGTTTCGATGTTCGTGGGGGCAGCAATTGCTCACCGCGTGGTCGGGCCTGCGGGGGGCGGCGTCGATTGTGTTTGCCATTATGGCCACCACCGATAAAGCGGTGCTGGAGGGAGATATTTTCCACTTAGTGTTTTTCATTGTGCTATTTTCTATTACGCTGCAAGGCACACTGCTGCCTCCGGTGGCCAGGGGCCTAAAAATGATTGACGAAGATAGCAACGTGCTGCGTACCTTTAGCGATTACAGTGAAGAAACGCCGGTGCAGTTTGTGCGGCTGATGATCAGCGAGGGGCACCCCTGGGTCGGCAAGGCCGTAAAAAACTTATCTTTGCCGCCCAATGTTCTGTTAGCGCTGGTGCTGCGGGGCAATGAACACCTAATACCAGACGGCAGCACCGTGCTGCTATCGGGGGATGCCGTGATTATGAGCACCCTGTCGCCGGACGAAAACTTGCACATTCATCTATTTGAATACACCGTGCAAAAGGGTGACGAATGGGAAGGCCGCCCCCTGTCTCAAAGCGGCGGGCGGCTGGTAGTGGCCCTGCGTCGGGGAGAAAAATTCATCATTCCCCATGGCAGGACCGAGCCAAAAGAACATGATGTACTGGTACTTTTAGAAGAATAAAAAACGAGGAGGAAGTTTTATGGCGTATCGCAAAATCGAAAAGCAAGGGTATACTCTGTACGAAAATGAAAACGGTCCTACCCTGGGCACAGCCCTCAATCGGGTGATCGAACAAGATGGGATGGTGTTCCGTGACTTGTACGGTACGGGGGAGCTGCTCCCCTTTGAGGACTGGCGGCTTTCCTATGACGAGCGAGCTCGGGACCTGGCCGCTCGGCTGCCCGTGGAGGCGATTGCGGGGCTGATGCTGTATTCCCCGCACCAAACGGTGCCCGCCGCCGCAAACGGTCCGTTCCCGGGGCACTATGACGGGAAATCGTTTGACGAAAGCGGCCTGCCTCCCGAAAGTCTGACGGACGAACAGAAAGAATTTTTGGGCAAAGATTTTGTACGCCATGTGCTGATGATGACGGTACAGTCCACCCGGGTGGCCGCTAGGTGGAATAACGCCATGCAAGCGTACGCCGAAGCCCAGCCCTTTGGCGTGCCGGTGAATTTTTCGTCGGACCCCCGCCACGGCGCGGGCAAAGCCGGAGCGGAATTTAAAAGCGCCGGGGTGGATGTTTCCCTGTGGCCGGAAGGATTGGGCATGGCAGCGGCCTTTTCGCCGGACCAGTGCCGGGAATATGCTCACATCATTTCGAAAGAGTACAGGGCCCTGGGCATTACGACAGCGCTGTCGCCCCAGGTGGACTTGGGCACCGAACCGCGGTGGATGCGCCTAGAAGATACCTTCGGCAGCGGGCCGTCACTGGTGCAGGCATACGCTAAAGCGTACTGCGACGGGCTGCAAACCACGCCGGGGACGAAAGACGGCTGGGGGAAAGAGAGCGTGTGTGCCATGGCCAAACACTGGCCCGGCGGCGGTACCGGCGAAAGTGGTCGGGATGCCCACTATGCTTTTGGCAAATATGCGGTGTATCCCGGAGGCAATTTTGCCGAACATCTGACTCCGTTTACCAAAGGAGCGTTTGCTCTCGACGGCCCCACGAAAAAAGCGGCATCGGTGATGCCCTATTACACCGTTTCCACCGGTCAGGGAACAGAAACCAACGGCAATTCCTATAACCGGTATCTGATCCACGATCTGCTGCGGGGTACCTATGGCTATGACGGTGTGGTGTGTACCGACTGGGGGATTACCGGCGACCCGGCCCCGGTGATGGACAGCTTTGGCAGCCGGTGTTATGGCGTGGAATCCCTGTCGGAAGCAGAGCGCCATTTGCTGGCCATCGAAAACGGCGTAGACCAGTTCGGCGGCAACCGCGACAGCGCCCCGGTGCTGGAAGCCTACCGGCTGGGGTGCGAAAAGTACGGCGAAGCAGCCATGCGCGCCCGTATGGAAGACAGCGCCCGGCGACTGCTAATAAATTTCTTCCGGGTAGGGCTGTTCGAAAACCCGTACCTCGACCCCGAAGAGAGCGCCCAGGTGGTGGGCTGCGAGGAACACCGGGCCGCGGGCTACCGCGCCCAGCTGCGCTCGCTGGTGCTGCTGAAAAATAAAGGAGGGGCCTTCCCCCAGAAGAAGGGGCAAAAGGTGTACATCCCTCACCGGCACATCGACGCGCGCAAAAACTTCTTCCGCGGCATGGACCCGGCCCGGGACGAAGACCCCATGCAGCCGGATGTTTTAGCACCCTATTACCACCGGGTAGATACCCCGCAGGAAGCGGACTTCTGCCTTGTTTTTATGGAAAGTCCGCTGTGTGACCCCTATGACCCGACGGATGTAGAAAAAGGCGGCAACGGATACCGGCCCATTTCCCTGCAATACCGGCTCTATACCGCTACGGCAGCGCGGGAAAAGAGCCTGGCGGGCGGGGACATCCGCGAAGCGAGTGACGACCGCGGTTATCGGGGTAAAACGGCTACGTGCGCCAACGAACACGACCTGGATATATTGGAGGAAACCCGCCGTTTGGCCGGGGATAAACCGGTGATCGTGTGCCTGCGCATGCACAACCCCACGGTAATGACGGAAGTGGAACCGCTGTGTGATGCCATCCTCATCGACTTTGGGGTGGAGCGCCGGGCGGTGCTGGATTTGCTCAGCGGCGCCGCGAAGCCTTCCGGGCGTTTACCGGTGCAGATGCCGCGGGACATGGAAACGGTGGAACGCCACTGTGAAGATATGCCTCTTGACATGGAACCGTATGAGGACGAAATGGGTAACCGGTACGACTACGGATTCGGTTTAATAGAGTAAACAAAGAGGAATAAAAGAAAGAAAAAAGACTTTCTGTATAAACACAGAAAGTCTTTTTTTAAGTTTAGCGAAATGTTTCTGGGAGGGAAGCCGGAAAACTGGTGCCGTCATGACTTGGAATTTTGGCCCGCCGCAGCAGACGGCTCTTTTTCATTCCAAAGATCAGGAGGGGAGGGCCGGGCGTCCGGTGGACGGCCGGGCCGTGGGGAACC
>CAJKJS010000065.1 GCA_905200265.1 uncultured Oscillospiraceae bacterium | reverse complement strand
AAGAAAAAACGAAAATCCGTACCCTGACAAACAGGGTACGGATTTTCGCTTGCGAAAAGGTTTATTCTTCCCACAACCTGGCTTCATAAGGACGCAGCTGCCCGGCGGGGCGGGGGGACAGTTCCCGTTCCCACGATGTGAGAAGGGGCTCTTTTTCCGGCAGCGGGAAGGGAATCGGACAGGCGTTATCCGACAGATTCGCTACGAAGAGCAGCGAACGGTCGCCCTTCTGACGGCGGTAAGCGATCAGCTGTTTGGGATAGGGGGTATCGATAAATGCCAGAGTTCCTTCTTTTAACAGCGGTTCCCGGTGGCGCAGAGCAATGAGCTTTTTGTAAAAATGCAGGACCGACAGCGGGTCTTTTTGTTCCTGCTCCACGTTAATATGTCCGGCATTTTCGTTTACCCGCATCCACGGAGTACCGGTAGTAAATCCGGCATGATCGCCAGATGTCCACTGCATGGGGGTACGGGCATGGTCGCGACTAACCTGCCACACACCGTGCAGCGCTTCTTCCGGTGTTTTTCCGCTGAGTAGCAGGGAATGGTATACATTGTGACTGTCCAGGTCGCGGTAATCATCAATGGAAGAAAAATAAGCGTTGGTCATGCCCAGTTCTTCCCCTTCATAAACAAACGGGGTGCCGGGCAGGTCGTGGAGGAACAGGGCCAGTGCCTTGGCCGAAGGTTCCCAGTAGGTGCCTTCATTTCCCAGGGAGGATACCTGGCGGGGTTTATCGTGGTTCGAAAGGAACAGAGCCCACCAGCCGCCGTTTTTCAGGGCTTCATACTGGCTTTCAAAACGGTTGCGCAGCAGTTCGACCGGGTTAAGCCCCACATCCATCTGGGGAGGAATAAACGGAATCACCAAGTCAAATTCTTCCCGTTCGGGCAGGGCATACGCTTGCAGATCCTGGGGTCCCTGGCAGGAAACTTCCCCCACGGTAACCAGGTTATAAGGGGTAAAGATTTCGCTATTCATGGCATGCACAATGGCATGGGTTTCCGGTTTGTTGCAGATTTGGTCAAAGGCTGGCCGGTACCCATCGGGCATGGGGGGCAGTGTGGAATCGACAAAAGTTTCCGGTTTGCTGTAATGGCTGACGGCATCCACCCGGAACCCGTCCACACCCTTTTTCGCCCACCAGGCCATCATGGAAAAAATAGCTTTTTTTACATCGGGGCAACGCCAGTTTAAATCGGGCTGTTTGCGGGAAAACAGGTGGAAGTAATACTGGCCCCGGGCGGGTACGTATTCCCAGGCGCTGCCGCCAAAGACAGAAGCCCAGTTGGTGGGTTCATGGCCATCGACCGGATCACGCCAAATGTAGTAGTCGCTTTTGTCGTTATCCCGGGAAGAAGAAGATTCCAGAAACCACGGGTGTTCGTCACTACTGTGATTGACTACCAAGTCAAAAATAATCCGCATGCCTCGCTGGTGGCATTCCTGAATTAGTGCTTCGCAATCTTCCATGGTGCCAAATTCAGGCTGGATATTCTGGTAATCGGAAATATCGTACCCATTGTCATCACCAGGCGAACAGAAAAAGGGCGAAAGCCACAGGGCGTTGACCCCTAGTTCCTGCAAATAGGGTAGCTTTTGGCGTACACCGTTTAAGTCGCCAATCCCGTCTCCGTTTGAGTCCATAAAGCTGCGCGGGTAAACCTGGTAGATCACCAGATCGCGCATCCAGTCTTGTTTATTTGCCTGCATGGTGCTTGCCCCCTGATCGTTTTCTTTCAGTATAACAAATGGGCCGGTTTTTTGTCCATGATCGGCTGGCATGAAAATTCCGTTGTGGTTTTGGGCACTTCGTGGTATGATGAAAAAGCCAATAAGAAAGGAAACAGGGAGGATCGAACCGAATGACACAGCAGGAAAAATGGGACAAACTCGCCGGGGTGAAAACCTTTGTGCTGGATATGGATGGAACGATTTATCTGGGGGAGCAACTGTTCCCGTATACCCGTGACTTTTTGCGGGCTGTTACAGAAACAGGACGTTCCTTCTGCTTTTTTACCAACAATAGCAGCAAAAATGAAGAAGCGTATTTGCAAAAACTGCACCGCATGGGCATCGACGTTCCCAAAGAAAAAATGTTGATTAGCAACGGCGTCATTTTGGACTGGCTGGAAGAGAACCACCCGGGACAGGGCGCCTATGTGGTGGGCACCCCGTACCTGGAAGAAGCGTTCCGGCAGCGGGGTATTCCGCTGTGCCGGGAAGAGGCCGATTATGTCGTGCTGGGGTTCGATACCACCCTGACGTACGAAAAACTGGTGTTGGCGTGTGACCTGGTGCGGGCCGGAAAACCCATTTATGGGGTAAACCCCGATTTGAACTGTCCTACCGAAACCGGATTTATTCCGGATTGCGGCAGTATGGCAGCGCTGATCCATGCTTCTACGGGAGTTATGCCGGAGTTTTTCGGCAAACCGTCTCGCCACACCCTGCACTATATGGAAGAACACACCGGGTGTCATGGACGTGAACTGTGCGTAGTGGGGGACCGGCTGTATACCGATATCAAAGTGGCCGAAGGAACCGATGTGGTGTCGCTACTCGTACTAAGCGGTGAAACAAAAGAGGAAGATGTCCCGAAAAGCGAGACAAAACCTGATGTGATTTGCCAGTCGTTAGAAGAAGTTACCCAGCTATTGCGTACGTTCGCATGAAAAAGGATAGAAAAAAGAGGATGCTTTTTAAAAGCATCCTCTTTTTTTCTAACTTCTTAATCTTCGAACCGGCCACAGCACTTTTTGTACTTTTTCCCGCTGCCGCAGGGGCAGGGATCGTTGCGGCCAATCTTTTTGCCCGCGCGTACCGGGCGTTTTTTGTCGCTACCGTCGCCGCCGGTGGCAGTGGTGGGTTTAGCGACCTGTTCCCGTTTGGGTTCTTCCTTGGTGCGCAGCTTTACGGTGAGCATCATACGGGCTGTATCTTCTCGAATCTGGTTGATGGTGGCATCGAACATGTCAGAGCCTTCCACACGGTATTCCACCACGGGATTCCGCTGGGCGTAGGCTCGCAGGTTAATACCGCGCTTGAGTTCTTCCATCGCGTCGATGTGGTCCATCCAGTAGCGGTCCACGTTTTTCAGCAGGATGACGCGTTCCAGTTCGCGGGTAATGGCGGGGGTGAATTCCTGTTCCCGTTTTTCGTATAGTTCGTGAGCCTTCTTTTGCAATTCGTTGACCACGAATTCCGGATCCAGTTCTTCGATTTCATCTTTAGTAAAGTGAAGATCATCTTCCCCGATGAGCCAACCCATGTACGATTCGCGCAGGCCTTCCATATCCCAGTTGTCGTGTTCCACATTCTTGGGCAGGTAGCGTTCGACCTTCGCTTCCAGGGCGGAATCGATCATGCGCAAGATAGCTTCTTTCAGATCGGCGCCATCGAGCACCTCGTTGCGCTGTTTGTAGATCACTTCGCGCTGACGGTTCAGCACGTCGTCGTATTGCAGCACGTTTTTCCGGATATCGAAGTTACGGGCTTCTACTTTCAACTGGGCGTTTTCGATGGTCTTCGTGAGCATTTTGGCTTCGATCGGCACATCGTCGGCCACATTCAGGCGGTCCATCATAGTGCCAATGCGTTCGCCGCCGAACAGCCGCATCAAATCATCTTCCAGCGAAATATAGAACCGGCTGGAACCCGGGTCGCCCTGACGGCCGGAACGACCGCGCAGCTGGTTGTCAATCCGGCGGGATTCGTGGCGTTCGGTACCAATGATATAAAGGCCGCCGCAGGCGCGTACTTCATCGGCTTCGGGACGGATTTCATCTTTATATTTTTTCTCCAGTTCACTGAAGGTGCGGCGGGCTTCCAGGATTTCTTCGTTATCCGTATCGCCAAAGGCGGTAGCTTCGCTGATCAGTTCTTCACTGTACTGCATGCGGCGCATTTCGTCTTTGGCCATATATTCGGCGTTACCGCCCAACATGATATCGGTACCACGACCAGCCATGTTGGTGGCAATGGTCACGGCGCCTTTCTTACCGGCCTGGGCAATGATCTGGGCTTCTTTTTCGTGGTATTTGGCGTTGAGCACTTCATGGCGAATACCGCGGCGTTTCAGCATAGCGCTGAGCTGTTCCGATTTTTCGATCGAAATCGTACCCACCAGCACAGGCTGGCCTTTTTCATGGTGCTCCACAATGTCGTCAATGACGGCGTTGAATTTTGCTTTTTCCGTCTTATATACCAGGTCGGACAAATCTTCCCGCTGTACGGGTTTGTTGGTGGGGATTTCCACTACATCGAGCCGGTAGATTTCGTTAAATTCGGTTTCTTCCGTCATGGCGGTACCGGTCATACCGGACAGCTTATTGTAAAGACGGAAGAGGTTCTGGAACGTAATGGTGGCCAGCGTTTTGCTTTCGTGGGCCACTTTCACATTTTCTTTGGCTTCAATAGCCTGATGCAGGCCTTCGTTAAAGCGACGGCCATACATCAAACGGCCGGTAAATTCGTCAACGATGATGACCTGGCCGTCTTTGACCACGTAATCAATATCGCGCTTCATAATGCCGTGGGCGCGGATAGCCTGGTTGATATGGTGTACAATGGTCAGGTTATCGGCATCCGTCAAGTTTTCCACATTGAAGTACACTTCGGCTTTTTTCACGCCGCGGCGGGTCAGGGAAGCGGTACGGGCTTTGTCATTGACCACATAATCGTAATCTTTGTACAGTTCGTCGTTGTCTTCCTTCTGGTCCAGTTCCGTTACATGGGTGCACTTTAACGTGCGGGCAAACCGGTCGGCAATGGTGTACAGTTCCGTGGATTCTTCCCCTTGGCCGGAGATAATCAAAGGCGTACGGGCTTCGTCGATCAAAATGGAGTCCACTTCGTCCACGATGGCAAAATTATGCCCACGCTGTACCCGGCGCTCTTTGTAAATAACCATATTGTCGCGCAGATAGTCAAACCCAAGCTCGTTATTGGTGCCATAGGTGATATCAGCGCTATAAGCGCGGCGGCGTTCTTCGTTAGGCAAATCGTGAACGATCAGGCCTACCGACAGCCCCAGCCAGCGGTACAGCTTGCCCATCCATTCGCTGTCGCGGCGGGCCAGGTAGTCGTTGACCGTGACGATATGCACGCCTTTCCCCGAAAGGCCGTTGAGGTAAGCGGGCAAAGTAGCGACCAGGGTTTTCCCTTCACCGGTTTTCATTTCGGCGATGCGGCCCTGGTGCAGCACAATGCCGCCAATAATCTGTACCGGGAAATGGCGCATACCAAGTACCCGGGCAGAAGCTTCGCGGCACACGGCAAACGCATCGGGCAAAATGTCGTCCAGTGTTTCGCCGTTTTGAAGCCGTTCTTTTAGAAGCGGCGTCTGGTTTTTCAGTTCTTCATCGCTCATGGCCCGGTAGGTATCTTCCAGGTCCAGTACGCTTTGTAAAATGGGATCAAGACGCTTGAGTTCCCGTTGGCTGTAACTCCCAAAAAGGGATGTGAGAAAAGTCTTTTTCATGAAAGGAAATTCACCTCATCGATCGGAGCGAGGATATTGTCCAAGCCCAGTCATCTGTCTGTATCCATACACCCTGTTATTATACCATACCCCTGAAAGAAAAAAAAGGAGAATTCAGGAATAATTCTAAAAACGAGCTGGTTTTTCCGGTGAAAATCGGCGGGTCTGCCACGTTGCGTTTTTATACAATTTTCGTTATACTCTTAAGTAGTTAAAATAATGAGAAGGGGTTTGTGGTATGGAAGCAACACAGAACAAAATGGGTACGGCCAAAATGCTGCCTCTCATCATCTCCATGTCGCTGCCAGCTATGTTTTCCATGCTGGTGCAAGCACTGTACAATGTGGTGGACAGTTACTTCGTATCTCAGGTGAGCGAAAATGCGCTAACGGCGGTTTCTCTGGCGTATCCGATCCAGATGCTGCTTATTGCTTTCGCAGTGGGAACGAGTATTGGCATCAATTCTCTGATTGCCCGCCGGTTGGGAGAAGGCAACCAGGAAGAAGCCGATTCGGCCGCCACGCATGGCATGTTTTTAGGTGTGCTGACGTGGGTGCTGTTTTTCCTGTTCGGCTTGTTCTTTGTCGGGGCTTTTATCGGCATGTATACATCCGACAGTGAAATTTATGCAGGGGGCACCAGCTACCTGTCGATTTGCTGCATTTGGTCGTTAGGTGTTTTTATCGAATGCAACTTGGAAAAAACGTTGCAGGCGACCGGCAATATGATCTGGCCGATGATTTTCCAGCTGACAGGGGCTATCGTCAACATTATTCTTGACCCCATGTTCATTTTCGGTTTTGCGTTTATTCCGCAAATGGGGGTAGCGGGAGCTGCCATTGCCACGGTTATTGGCCAGCATGCCGCCATGGTTGTTGCTATTATTGTGGTACTGACCAAAGATCATGCGGTGAAAATCCGGCTGCGTGGGTTCCGTCCCAATTGGCAGACCATTCGGAATATCTACGTGGTGGGCATTCCGTCTATTATTATGCAGGCTATCAGTTCTGTGATGAATATTGCCATGAATGCCATTCTGGTGGGATTTTCGTCCACAGCGGTGGCGGTATTTGGCATCTACTTCAAACTGCAGTCCTTTGTTTTCATGCCGGTGTTCGGATTGACCCACGGCGTCATGCCGATTATGGGGTATAATTACGGGGCTCGCAACCATAAGCGACTGATGTCGGCGCTAAGAATCGGAATGATAATCGCGCTGCTGATCATGGCGATTGGGGTTGTGCTGTTTTGGGCGATTCCGGATGTTTTCCTGCAGATTTTCAATGCTTCGCAGAATATGCTGGATATTGGGGTTCCGGCTCTGCGGACCATTAGCCTATGCTTTTTGCCGGCGGCACTTGGCATACTGTTTTCCACCTTGTTCCAGGCGGTGGGCAAGGGTACCTACAGCTTGATGATTTCGCTGCTCCGGCAGTTGATCATCCTGGTGCCGGTCGCCTACTTCCTAGCTAGCATTAGTGTACAAGCTGTGTGGTATGCGTTCCCTGTTGCCGAAGTTGTTTCCCTTTTTGCCAGTATTGGCTTTTTCGTCCACTGCAAAAGAAAGATGCTGCATACGCATGATGCAGAGGAAAAAGCTTCGGCGTAAGCAAGATAGAAGATTTTCTAAAAATGCCGTTCCGGTTTTTCGAAAAGGAAACCGGAAACGGCTTTTTTGCAATTTCTTTGCGAAAACTTAAGAATTCTTAAGGCGCTAAAACCTTGTATTTTTGGGGGAAATAGCATAAACTTAACATCGTAGAAAGCGATATTTCGACAGGCCGAATCGATGGGATTGGGC
>CAJKJS010000064.1 GCA_905200265.1 uncultured Oscillospiraceae bacterium | reverse complement strand
TAGTAGGTCCACGGTGATTTTTTCAAACGGCATGTCTGAAAGAAGGGTTAGCAGGGCGTTATCAATTTGCCTGAGGGTTTTAATAACCCGTAAATCTGTTTGAGGCATGGTTCGGTCAACCTTTACAAATTTTTTCGAATATCCAACAGTTGAAGGGGCTTTGTTGGATAAGCATCAAATGCGGAAAACTTGGTGGTAGTCATCCTAAAAAGAGGTTGTTAAAATAATAGCAAACGGTGCAATAGATAGCTATATTATAGCATATTTTGACAAGGGCACCACAAGGCTACAATCAAAATTTCTGAGAACTTTTTAGGGGGATGTTACACATGGCTTTTAAGGTAATGGGGATTACAGCCGGACGGAAAAACGGCAACAGCGAAATTCTGCTCAAAGAGGCGCTGACGGTTTGCGAAGAAGCGGGCGCCGATGTAACGATGATCAATTTGCGTGATTTTCACATTCAGGATTGTACGGGTTGCACCTCTTGCACCAAGGCTATGTCCATGGGCAAGTATGCGGGCTGTGTTCTGGATAAAAAGGACGACAAAAAGAAGATTATGGACGTAATGCTGAATCAGGATGCGGTCATCTTTTCGGTGCCCACCTATGATTTGATGCCGGCTTCCGCGTATTTGACGTTTGCCCACCGCAGCCTGAGCTATGAAACGGCTTTTCTGGAGACGATCGGCGCCATTGAGCACCGCGACCGGGTGGCCGGGTTGATCGCTGTGGGCGGGTCGACCCGTTCGTGGCAGTCCATGTCTTTGGAAGCGCTGCAAGCCACCATGTTCACCACCGATATGAAAGTAGTCGATATGCTTTTGGCTACCCGGGTGCCGGCGCCCGGCCAGTGCTTGCTGGATAATGACCTGATGGCCCGGGCCCGGAAAATGGGCGAAAACATTATGAAAGCCGTAGCGACGCCCGCCGAAGAACGTGGTTGGCTGGGAGAAGAAGATATGGGTTGGTGCCCAAACTGCCACAGCAATGCGCTGGTGCTGGGCGAAAAGCAGTGGGACGGCCTGCATTACCCGGTGGAATGTCAGGTCTGTGGCGCTGGCGGTACGCTGGAACAGACCGGAGACGGCAAGTGGAAATTTGTCATTCAGGAAGACGGCCTTTTGAAGGACCGCACCACGGTAGCCGGGCGCGCTAAACATCTGGAAGAAATTGCCCAGACGCAGGGGGGATTTTTCTCCGATCCGGAAAAGGTCAAACTGGTACAGGAGAAAAAACAGGCGTACATGAAAAAGACGTTCAAAGGCATCGACTAACACTGGCGGAAAGGAGAAACGATGATGAGCGTCACCATTGAAATTGACGGCAAGCAGGTGCAAGCTAAGGAAGGGATGAACCTGCTGGAAGCAGCGTTACAGAACGGCGTATATATTCCGCATTTGTGCCATCATCCGGATTTGCCGGATATCGGTTCGTGCCGGTTGTGTATTGTGGAAGTGGAAGGTATGGAAGGCGTGCAACCCTCCTGCAAACTGACAGTAAAAGATGGCATGAAAGTCGTAACCCACAGCGAGAAAATTGATCCGCTGCGCAAACTGGCGATGGAACTGCTGCTGGCGGCCCATCCGGAAGACTGCTCTACCTGCCCAAAGTATGGCCGGTGCGAATTGCAGACCCTGATTCAGTACATGGGGGTTTCGGCTACCCGTATGAATACCCGGGTGAAAGGATTCCCACAAAATGATAAAAACCCGCTGTATATTCACGATATGAACCGCTGTGTGTTGTGCGGCCGGTGCGTGCGGGCCTGTAACGACCTGCGGGGCGTGGGGGTTTTGCAGTACAATAAAAAAGAAATGGAAACGTATGTAGGTACGCTTCACGACAAGCTGCTCAAAGACGCGGACTGCCGGTTCTGCGGTGCTTGCGCCGAAGTATGTCCCACCGGTACTATTCGGGATTTGATCGAATTTACCCCGGTAGAGAAGAAAGATACCCTGATTCCCTGCCAAGCGACGTGTCCGGCCCGCACGGATGTACCGCGGTATGTGCGATTTGTAAAGGAAGGAAAATTCAGCGAAGCGGTAGCAGTGATTCATGAAAAACTGCCGTTCCCGGAATGTTTAGGCCGTGTTTGTGCGCATCCCTGCGAAGCGAAGTGCCGCCGGGGGGATGTAAATGACCCGGTTTCGATCCGCAATATTAAACGGTACGCGGCGGAACATGCCGATAATGAACTGTGGAAGAAGAACAGTAAACATATGCCTGCAACCGGGAAGCGGGTATGCGTAGTCGGCGGTGGCCCGGCCGGCATGACGGCAGCTTATTACCTAGCAAAACAAGGTCACGAAACAGTGCTGAAAGAAGCCTATCCCACCTTGGGCGGACAGATGGCTTACGGGATTCCGGCCTACCGTCTGCCCCGGGACGTGGTAGCGAAAGAGGCAGGCTATCTGAAAGACGCCGGTGTGACAGTCGAAACCGGAAGCCGGGTGACGGATTTTGCCGCCCTAGCAAAAGAGTTTGATGCGGTGCTATTAGCACTGGGCACCCATAAGGGCGTACGGCTGCCTATGGTAGGCAACGATTTACCCGGTGTGCTGGTCAATACGGATTTTCTGCGTAACGCCGCCATGGAAACCGATACCGGTATGGGCAAACGGGTCATTGTACTGGGCGGCGGTAACGTGGCGTTTGACTGCGCCCGTACAGCCCGCCGGTTGGGAGCCGAAGACATTCACCTGGCCTGCCTGGAAGCAAGAGAAAACATGCTGGCGGACGAAGAAGAAATTTGTGGGGCCCAGGAGGAAGGCATTCATATCCACCCGGCTCACACCTTCGAAGCTATTGTGGGGAAGGATAAAGCCGAAGGGGTGCGTTTCAGCCGTGTGAAGTCCTTTACGTTTGATGAAAACCGCCGGGCTATCATCGAAAAAGAAGAGGGGTCTGAATATGTGATTCCCGCCGATACGGTGATTTTTGCCGTAGGCCAGCGCACCGACATTACCCCGGAAGCGGGACTGACGCTGGGTAGGGGCAATAGCATTGCGGTGCAGCCGGGTACATGCAAAACCAGCTGTACGGGCATTTATGCTTGCGGTGATGCGGTGTATGGCACCCATACCGTTATTGAAGCAGTGGCCGCCGGGCGTGCGGCCGCCAGTGAGATCGATCGGGATCTGGGCGGCAACGGCGATATCAGCGAAGTGTTGGCCCCGGTGGAACCTGTCGATCCTTATATTGGCAAAGTGGAAGGTTTTGGTAATCTGGCGCGCAAGGAAGAATGTGTGCGCTGTGCAGGTGACCGCTGTGGAGATTTCTGCCAAGTGAGTGCCGGGCTTTCGGACGACGCCGTTTGCGCGGAAGCATCCCGTTGTTTACAGTGTGACCTGCGCTTTACCATTACAGGCCACCGGGTGTGGAGCGATTACACCGACGTAGAAGAGGAGGCGGCAAAATGAGCCTGTTGCAGAATCAAACCGGCGCGCTGAACCGGCTGCGCCGCTGTTCCAAAGAAGAACTGGAAAAGATCATGGGCTCCATGGAACCGGTATCCGGTTTTGTGGTGGGGGCCCTTTATAATGCCGATACCGAAGGTATGAAGCAGGTACTCTTGCATGTGAATCCCGCTGGGGTCATCGCCGGGCTGAAAATAGCAGCGGTACTCACCGGTGCCAAAGGTGCCGAGCTGGTGGTGCGCGGGGACATAAACGAACAGCAATTGCAGGCCGATGCCGGTATGGTAGAGCTGCCTCTTACTATTACCCACGCTGAACTGGTCAATAAAATGCTGCATAAGCAGGATAAACTGTTTGCACTGGACGAACTGGCGGCCATGGCGGACCGGTTAATGGGGGAAACCAGCGGGGTGCTGGTAGCTCTCGATGACGGAACACCGCAGGAAGAAGACCCAGCCCGGCTGGTAGAAGACCTGGTGGGCGATAGCAAGGGGATTTTGCTCGATCACCGATTTTATGAGGCCGGTAGCCTAAAGGGGCGCACCCTTGGGGAACTGAAAAGCCGTTCGGGTGTGATTCACCGGTTGACACAAAACGACTGCCCGGTGGACTGGGCCGGAAAAGAACTAGACACCTTACGGCAGAAAAGCTGCGGCAAGTGTACATTCTGCCGCGAAGGGCTGTATCAGTTATCCGAAATATTTCATAGTATCGCAAGCGGCCGGGCGACTGCCGGTGATTTGGATTTAGCGGCTGAAATCGGACAAGCCATGACGATTTCATGTAACTGCACATTGGGTGAAGAAGCAGGGCAACCTGCCGTTTCGGCCCTGACAGCATTTGCAGCGGAAACTCAAAATCATGTGCGCCGCCGGGAATGTGCCGCCAATGCCTGCCGGGCGCTGACACATTTTTATGTGGACCCCAAGAGCTGCACCGGGTGCGGCGCTTGTGTCAAAGCGTGCCCGGCCCATTGTATCGATGGCAGCGAAGGGTTCATTCCGGTTATCGATGAATTTGACTGCATACGATGCGGCGCCTGTCAGCCGGTGTGTGAAGAGAAGGCGATCCGGTGTGTATCCGGTCGTCTGCCGAAATTGCCCAGCGCACCGGTGCCAGTGAAAGGGGCGGCACCGGTAGCAGAGCTATCCGGTGAAGAACCGGTGCACCGGCCTATGAAGCGCAAACGTGTATTCGCGAAACCGGTGAAAACCACCATGCCCGAAGAAAAAGAAACCACCGCTGTTCCTGTCGAACAGCCCAACCATACAGAGGTGAACATTATGAAAACGATTGAAACAGATGTTGTGATTGTAGCCGGTGGCCCGGCCGGTTTGGCGGCGGCTATTACCGTGGGCGAACATGGCCTGAAATCTGTCATTCTGGAAAAATCCAGCGCAACTGGCGGAGCGGCCAACATGGGGATGGGCCCGCTGGGCATTGATACTAAGATTCAGAAAGCGGCCTTTAATAACCTGAGTGTGGAGAAAGCGCTGCAAATGCACATGGAATACACCCATTACCATGTGGATGAAGACTTGGTGCAGACGTATTTCCATAAGAGTGCGGATACGATCGAATGGTTACAGGAAATGGGCGTAGAGTTTGCCGGTGCATTCCGGTACTTTAAAGAGTCGGAAGCGACCTGGCACATTGTGAAACCGGAAAACGGCGTAATTGGGCCTCGGGCGGCCGGTGCCATGGTGAAGGCTATGACTCAGCGGGCCAAGGAACTGGGAAGTGAAATTTTGCTGGAAACCGCCGCTACCTCGCTGATTACCGAAAACGGCAAAGTGTGTGGAGCCGTGGCTGTGGACAAAGACGGCAACGGGCTGGAAGTCCGTGGCAAGGCTGTCGTGGTAGCCACCGGCGGCTTTGGCAACAACCCCGACATGATTGAAAAAGAATTCGGCCTGCACATTGGGCAGGATTACTTCCCGTTCCGAATTCCCGGAATCACGGGCGATGGACTGAAAATGATGTGGGACGTGGGAGCCCAGAAGTTTGGCGCCAATATCGAAGCCATTTATCAGCTGCCCGATAACCTGAACTGGTTCTTACTGGATGCAGTCTTGCGTCAGCCGAACTTGATGATTAACCAGCTGGGCGACCGCTTTATGAACGAAGGCGACCTGGGCAACACCACCTATGCCGGTAATGCCATCGCCTTACAGCCCGGTAACTACGCCTACTGCATTATGGATGAAGGCATTTTGAAGGAATATAAGAAAAACGGCCCGGATATCGTCGATATTGTGCATCCGGCAGCGGCATTCCTGGACTTCGATGCCCAGGCAGCGCTGGCTGTGGAACAGGGATACGAAGCCTACTTTGAAGCGGAAACCGTGGAAGAGCTGGCCGGAAAACTGGGCATTGACCCTGAAAAATTGCAGGATACCTTGGACGAATACAACGCCATGTGCCGCTGCGGCGTGGACAGCCGGTTCCACAAGCCCCAGAAATACCTGCATCCGATTACGGGTAAGGGGAAATACCTGGTGGGCAAATACTACCTGGGGGCCTATGGTACTGTGGGTGGTGTGCGTATCAATAAATACTGCGAAGTGCTGGATAAAAATTTAATGCCTATCGAAGGGCTGTATAGCGCCGGTTCGGATGCTAACACCGTGTACGGGGATAGTTACAACTTTACTTTGCCCGGCAACTCCATGGGCTTTGCCGTGAACACCGGGCGCATGGCCGGGGAAAGTATTGCCCAGTACATTGCCGACTGCCAGTGAGGAGGAATATGCCATCGTGAAAAAAGCGGAAACGCTGACACTGGCGCTCTGTATTGCGCTGCTGCCGCCCCTTTGGGCGGTGGCGGCGCCTTATCTGAATGTAACAACCGGGGCAGTAGCCCTGCTCTGTGCCGGGCTGTGTGCGGCCAATGGGGACAAAACAGCCGATGCAGTGAAAATTTCCATTGGCTTTCTGTTGGGCGATGTTTGGGCCTATGTGGCTGTTTGGGTGATGGACGTCATGCCTTTCCAGCCGGATGCAGAACTGTTTGGTACCCTGTTTGTGCTGGGTGGCCTGGCGGTGCTGCTATCGTCCCTGGCGCCGAAATGGATTTTCTGTCCGGCGTGGCTGTGCGGATGGGCCATTGGACTGACCATTATGGCGCCCGGCGGGTTTTCACAAATCGGCACCCTGCCCCTTCAAATCGCAGCCGCCATGCTGGTAGGGGTGTGGTACGTGGGTGTACTGCTCAATAAGGTGCGTTCTATGATGCTGAATCTGGTTGCAAAGAAACGCAGTTAGTAGATGGAGGTTATGGCTATGGGAAAAAAAGTAGGCGTGAGCCGGGAAGAAAAGGAGCTTTCATACTATCGTTTGTTTGAACAGCCGCTGGCGCCGATTCCGATGGAAAAGCTGGAAATTCTGGAAAAAGGGCCATCGGAAATACCGGCGGTGCCCTTTGAAAAACGCAACCTGCTTCTCAGCGGACAAGACGGTGAGTATTGCCAGATCGGGTACGGGATAGCGCCGGATGGTACGGGTTTTGTGTGTAACCGTACCTACATGCCCGGGGTGACCGGTGAGATGCTGGACTGGTGGTTCCCCTGGCACAGTGTCGGGTCTGACTTGCGGTATAAAATCTGGGACCCGGAGGATCACTATTTTGCCAGAGCTGACCGGGTCGATTATGTGTGCGATCCGGCGGTGCCTATGAACCAGAAAACCTGGGGTGTGAATCACTATATTATGGAGGACGTAGGCCCTGGCCCGGACTTTTTGAAATTGTGCTTTAAGAGCCCGAAAGATTTCGGATATGATCCGACCCTGGTGGGAACTCAGTCGTGCCAGTCTTTGGTGTGTGCCATTGGGGAAGGCGGTTGTCCGGCGGCTATGACGCATAAATGGGTGCCGTACCGGGATGGGGTGTTGTTCGTGTCCCGTTTCTGGATCGGATTTGGTTTAGTAGACGGTGTATATCAGAAAGTATTGCCCGAAGGGGTCGTTTTGTCTGATTTTGTACCCAAAGGACTGTTTGCTCATAATATTAAAGAATTTAGTAATTTGGCGGCCATCTTGCCGGATGTAT